>JBAPYY010000082.1:0-6821 GCA_049284975.1 Occallatibacter sp. | reverse complement strand
CCAGGCAGAGGCTCTTCGGGCCGGCACGATAAGGAACGAACCACGTGCGATCATTCGGCACAAGATCCGGGAGTCTTTATCGCGCTATTCGGACGCATGTGGACTGATGAGTAGCATGCACTATTCCTTTCCAAATGTGCACTGAGACCGGCATCGCCTTTGGCAGAATGAATGAGGAAAATTCTTTTCGAAGATGAATCTGCAACAAAGGGGAGAGCCCACAGGCTCTCCCCTTTGTTGTTCGCAGATTATGAAACTGCTTTCTGATTAGAATTGCAATTTGAGGGCCAGTTGGCCGATGCGCGGATCGGCTGCCCCGGTTGCAACACCAAATTCAGGGTTGGAAGAGCCCGGCGGCGGTTCCCCTGCAACTAACGGCGAAGCGCTTCCGAAGTTTCCGCTTACCCCGGAGAACTGGGTGTGGTTAAACACATTGAAGAACTCCGCACGGAACTGGAGCGTGTATCTATCGAAGAACTTGGTGTCTTTCAAAAGAGACATGTTGTAGTTGTCGATTCCAGGGCCTGAAAAGAAGCGCCGTCGAGACGTTCCCAACTGACCAAGGGTTTCCTGAGTAAACCCGCTTGTGTCGAAATAGTTGTAGGACGAGTTCCGAGGATTCTTGGTATTGATCTTGCCGCCAGCGTAGTTCGGCGTATCGATGCCCAGAGGCAAAGGACCTGAGTTGTCGGTGCCTAGCAAAGAATTGTCGTCGTTCTCGTAGATGTAGATCGGAAGGCCGCGGGAATAGTTGATGATGCCGCTCAGAGCCCAGCCGGCCACCAGCATCTTTGGCCCTCCTAATTTGGCAGTCGGCAAGACGTAGTTATAGCTGGCCACGAAGTTTTGTGGTAAGTCGAAGCTGGAGAGGGCGCGGGTTAGACTGGGATTGAAGGGGTTCACCTGTTCGCCAAAAGCGGAAGAGTCGTCAAGGGCCTTGCTGTAGGTATACCCCAAAAGAAGCTGCAACGGGCCGCTTTGGTGCTTGAAATTGACCTGTGCCGAGTTGTAAGAGGATTTCGCGATAGCCGAGAAATATCCCTCACTGCCGAAATTCACGCCAAATGGAGCGCGCAGATTGTTTGGTTCAGTATTCGGCCCACATCCCCCCGACGCATAAAGGGCCAGGCATGCCTTCTGATTGACAGGATTAGCTTCCTGGGTAGCGAGCAGGCGGTGCCCTTGCGTACCAACATAACTTACCGTCAGCAGGTCGGCCGGCGTAAGTTGCCGTTGGATGGATAACTCATATTGCTCCGCATACGGTACTCGATTGTTGGGATTGAAAGCAGGTGAGGTTCCAATCGTTCCAAAAGTGCTTGCCGACACATTGGGGTCCGGGTGAGAGGCTGAAACTCCAGTTGGCGGAAAAGTGTACGGGAAGGGACTTGGGGTGAAACCTCCAGAGCGGGATTCATATGGAGTGGCAAAGTAAGTGTCATTAGCCGAATAGAAGGCTCCGTAGGGTGCGTCGCCGATGACACTGAAGTCATAGCCGCCTTCAAATGCGCTGAAGAACATGCCGTAGCCGACGCGAATGCTGGTCGCTCCCGAGGCGCCCGCTAACTTGCGCAGGAATCCGGACTCGAACGAAGGAGAGTAGGCCAGCCCAAGCCGCGGCGCAAAGTTGTTATAGCGGATTGGTGCGATGGTTTTCGGTATCCCAGGATCGCCAGGAAAAACCCAGCCTGTGGGCGAGTTAGGGAAGACAACCGACTGCAAGCCAAGCTTCAGCGTCTCGATTTCGTTATGCTTCTCCCACCATGGGCTGATTACATCCCAGCGCACTCCGTAGTTCAAGGTCAGGTTGGAATGGACACGCCAGCTATCCTGCGCGAACGCGCCCACGTAAAAGCTGCGCGTGTTTCCCGCCGGAGTCTGGCCTTGTTCAAAGACGCCCGGTGCGCCGATCAGGAAGTCGGCAAAATCCACACCCGTCTCCAGCGCCTGGTTGAACTGGAAATATCCGTTTTCGATGTTGTGCAGTTCCTCGGACATCTGCGTAAAATGGCCGGCCGCGCCGGCTTTCAGCGAGTGCTTCCCGATCAGCAGGCTGTAGTTGTCCGCTGCCTGGAATGTATTTTCGATCAAACCAAGCACGCGGCTGGGTACGCCAATATTGAAATTCTCAAAATCCATCTCCGGGATGCCTTCGATCGACGGAGTCAGCGGTGTAATCGCTCCTGGAGTCCCTGTAGATGCAAAGCCGAGGCTGGCAAGCGTTGTTGACGAGTTGCCAGACGGGGTGTTCAAAAAGTCTTTTACACGGAGAAAGCCGATACGCGCCTCATTGACCGCATTGCTTCCAAGGGTCTTGGTGTCTCCGATGTCCAAAGCCTGGGTGCGCCCGGTCGTGTTTGCACCGAACCCCGGCACGGTGGCTACAGGATAGGGATTTGCCAGAGAGAACTGGTCGAAGAAGTAGTAGCCGAACAGCGATCCCACGTGCGTATTTGCATCCACGCGCCCGCTGAGTTTGTTATCGGTTAATCTCTTCGGGTCAGCGGATGTGGAGAAGTGCCCTTGGCCGTCGCCCAAAGGAATGGCGCCGAGCTTTAGCACATTCGTGGAAATAGGCGAGATCAGAGTACTGGGGATTTGAGCGTTAGGGAACACGCATCCTGTGGGCGTCAATGGTGTGCTCGGGTTGTAGGCAGTGCCGGTGCAACCGTTGTAGTAATAGGGCTCGCCAGCCGTTACGGTGTAGCCCGCTTCACTGCTGAGGGTGCTAGCCCATGAGGTGCCCTGGACTGTGCTCTGGCTCATGGCCGACGCCCGGTCTAAAAAGTTACCTGTGCGTTCGGGCGCGGTTGGAACTGCGATGTCTCCGGTGGAGACGCCAACAACAGTTTTGTTTCCCTGGTAGTCGGCGAAGAAGAAGACCTTGTTCTTCACAATGGGACCGCCGGCCGTTCCGCCAAACTGGTTTTGCTGAAATGGGCCGCGCGAACCCGCGTCGAAATAATTTGCCGCGTCGAAATCCGTGTTGCGCAGAAATTCAAAGACGTTGCCGTGAAATGCATCCGCGCCGGACTTGGTGACCACGTTGATCTGACCACCGGCGAAATTGCCATACTCTGCGTCGAAGTTATTGGTGATAATGCGGAACTCGCTCAGTGAGTCGAGATTTGGGACGACGGCGGTTCCGGAAAAAGCGAACTCCTGCACGGAGATGCCGTTCAGCAGGTAGCCGTTGGCCGATTCCCTCATGCCGTTGACGGACTGATTTCCGGCATTCTCGGCGCCCGAGACCGCCGGAAGCTGGAATCCGCCGCTTTGAAAGGTGTTGAGCGAAGACGAGCCGCCGCCGATTCCGGAGTTGGCGTTGGCCACGCCCGGCTGCAGCGCCAGCAGGTCGGTATAACTGCGGCCGTTCAGCGGAACCGAGGTGATCTGCGTGTCTTCAATCACTTCGCCCAGTTGCGTCGATGCCGTTTCCACCCGCAGCGCGTCGGCGGAAACGGTGACCACTTCGTCGGCTTGTCCAATTTGCAATGTAGCATCGACGGTAATGGCGTCGTTCACATTCAGAACGATCCCGGTTTGTTTGAAGGCCTTGAATCCCTTCAGGTTGATGCTTAATTCATACTTGCCCGGCGGTAGAGCCGAGAAGGCGTAAGAGCCATCTCCGTTGGTAGAGACCGCTTGTGCGATACGCGTATCTGTGTTGGTGGCAGTTACTGTTGCTCCGGGAATCACCGCCCCGGACGTATCTTTGACAGTGCCCAGGATGCTTGCGGTTACTCCGGCATACGCGCTTGGGTTCAGCCCGAATGTCAGAAGAAGCAAAGCCAGTGCCATCCCCAACCGGCGAAACCACAGCCGGCACGAAAATGTGTTCGAGTGCATGATTCGTCCTGACGATCGCAGGGCGCAGATAGGATTCATGTATTGCCTCCGTAAAAAAGCAAATTCCGCCCATGAATTGAATGCCAAGGGCGTCGCAAAGCATTGATTCAATCTCAGCATTGGCCAAAATGGCTTATTGAATCGTTTGAATAAGGCATAATACTTCTAGAGGGGAATTGTCAAGCGCCAATTTTCGCGCGCCTTGTTCTCTTAGGCTAGAAGCCGGTACGCTGCGGAAAAGTAATGGCTTATCGAAATGCAAGGCCTGGAAATCGCAAACGCCTCGTTCCCGCCTTGACCATTCTTTGAAGACTCTCGCGAACATTCGGTAGCGACTTCGGTCCGAAACTGTTTGACCGAAAAAACGGGTGTGGTCGCAGTCGCGGGGAAAAGCCACAAGCCAGTCAGCTATGGCAGAATAACGCTGAGCAACTATTGCCGATAAGAAAAGAACGGAAAGAAGGAAGAGTGCCCCAGCGAAAGTCCGGCCATGTCACTTTGCAGGACGTTGCGCGCGCTTGCGGTTTTGCCGCATCTACGGTTTCGATTGTCCTCTGCGAGGCGCCACTCTCTCAGAACGTAGCAGCTTCCACGCGCGCGCGCATTCGCGCTGCGGCGCAGGAGTTGGGCTACTATCCAGACGCATATGCCCGGTCACTCCGGCGCCGGCGCAGCCAGACGATCGGCGTGCTGGCCTACGATCTCTCCGATCCATTTTGCATCCCCACGATGCGAGGCATCCAGACTGGCTTGCAAGCGGCCACATATATGCCGCTGCTGATGGACGCACAGACCGAGCGCTCGCTCTTCGACGGCTATCTGCAGATGATTTTGGAACGGCGCGCCGAAGGCGTGATCGTGATCGCCAGTTGGATCTTCGAGGAGACCAACTTGCTGGCCGACCTCGAGAAAAACTACGTCCCAGTGGTAATTGTCGGCCGCGACCTGACCGCGCGCGGAATCTCGTCCGTGCTAGTAGACAACGAGGCCGGAGGCGCGCTGGGCATGCATCACCTGACGAAACTTGGCCACCGGCGGATTGCGGTTATTCGCGGCCCGGAAGAACTCTTCGACAGCGAACCGCGCTGGGTCGGCGTCCAGCGCGTTGCCGCCGAGACAGGCATTAAGCTCGATCCGAAGCTTGTCTTCCAGCTCCCCGGCCTGGTCGATCCCACGTCTGGCTTTGAGGGAGGATTGCACTTCTCCAGACAAATGCTGGCTTCGGGCCGCAAGTTCACTGCCGTCGTCGCTTTCGATGACTTGACGGCCCTGGGCGTGGTGCGTGGCTTGACCGAAGCCGGTTTGCGCGTTCCTGAGGACTGCTCTGTGCTGGGATTTGACGATGTGTTGCCTGCAGCAGTGGCAACGCCGGGGATTACCACCATCCGGCAGCCGCTGAAGGAAATGGGGCTACAGGCGGCCAAATGGATGCTGGAGACGCTGGAACGAAAAAGCGAGCAGACGCCGCGACTTTACCATGCCCCGCCGGAACTGGTGGTGCGAATGTCAACTACTAGCCCGGCGGGACGCGAAGGTAAAAAAAGGGAATTGTTGTAGGACGCACTTGACAGATCAGACAAAAATGGGCGATATTTCCAATATTGAAACGTTTCAATATGCGCGATTCCATATTTCTTTCAATCCACCGAGCTTCTTCCGTGAGCGCGTCGGCCCAGATCGCCTCGCTTCGATCAGCATTTCGTGTTGACGGGCTTCTGGCTGCTCTCCGCTCGCTCTGCCGGCAGATAACAAACACAAACGCTCTTGATAGCTGCACGTATTTACCGGGAGAATCCGCATGACGCGACACGTTTCGCTCCAGGGAAAGCAGGACTCCCGACGCTTTGACATTACCCTTGCAGGCGATGCCAATCTCGATATTTTGCTTTACGGGCTGCCGGAAAATCTGCCCCCCGAGCGGGAGTTGCTGGCCGGTGGAATGGCCATTCGCCCTGGCGGCTCAGCGGCAATTACTGCGCACAACATGGCTGCGCTGGGTCACTCCGTCGGCTTCATTACTACCGTCGCCGGCGACGACCTTGGCAAACTCTGCCAGGCGGAATTGCGGCAGGCCGGCGTGGATCTCTCCAGATGTGTCCCGGTCGAGCATACGCAAACCGGCGTTACTGTCCTGCTCCAACACGAACTCCGCCGCCATATGTTCACTTATGCGGGCGCTACATTTCACCTGTCTTATAGCGACCTCGATCTTGACTACCTCGCCGATGCCCGCCACTTTCACATGGCCTCCTATTACTTGCAACGTTCACTAACGCCCCAGATTCCATTGCTTTTCGCAACCCTCAAAGAGGCCGGCCTTACCATTTCCCTCGATCCGAACGACGATCCAGCGCAGCAATGGGACCGCTGCATCCTCGAGGCGTTGCCTTTCGTCGATCTGCTCATGCCCAATGAACGCGAGGCCTGCCTGCTGGCTGCAGAGCCAGACCTGGACAAAGCGATTGCAATCTTGCGCTCGCTGGTTCCGCTGCTGGTTGTCAAGCGAGGCGTCAACGGAGCTTCCGCGTTTAGCGGCTCACAATCCTGGCACGCCCCTTCGCGCCCTATCAAGGTGGTTGATGCAGTCGGAGCCGGAGACAGCTTCAACGCGGGTTTTCTGCACGCATGGACGCGCGGTCGCTCAATCGAGCAGGCTCTTGGCTGCGGCAACCTTGCCGGTGCGTGGTCCACCACTGCGAGCGGCGGCACATCTGCCTTTCACGAACCTGACTCCCTTCGCGCTCTTCAGGCCGCATTGGCGGAGAGCATTAACACAACCAGTCCTTGAGGCTCAGGGAGCAATCAGGGAAAGGCATGGGCTACATCAGTCATGATTCATTCGCTTGTCATTGGATTCGGTGACTGTCGGAATGCATGTAATTCCAGCGGGAACGACTTCCGGGTTTTCGGCCACATTGATAATTCGGCCTCGGTCGCGCCCGCCAATAAAATGAATTAGCCTTTTGAAATTA
>JBAPYY010000081.1:0-5005 GCA_049284975.1 Occallatibacter sp. | reverse complement strand
ATTTTTGACGCAGCCGCATTGATAAGTAAGTTTCTAATCAAGCGCCGTTTCTCTTCGCTTTCAGCAGCTGACCAATCACGAAAGCATTTCTTGACGAGCTGAAGGTATTCTGGACTCTCAATGCGCTTACGTATTTCTTCGTCCGACTGGTCTAGGCGTGTCATAACCTCAAAAATTGTTATCCCAATTTCTCGAATCTCGTCCTCTTGGAGCTTAAGCCACGCAGAGAAGATGCGGTTATATTCCGCCTGTTCTTTATCGGACCAGGTGGCTGCAACTCCTGCAATCGCGCCGCCAAATCCGGGAATTACCCCTAGGCATGCCAAGGCAAATCTAGCCGCCTTTGGACCGTTCCCTTTCGAAAGTATTTCTTCAATTTGTTTGTTGAATTGTTCGCCCGTATCGTCAATCATTTTTGGAGCCTTCTTTCAAAGCAGGGGCTTCCATCAGCATAGCGCCGATTCTTCAAGCTTCCAAGATCTCAGACCAGAGGAACCTTTACAACTTCAAGCCTTTGCGACAGGAGAAATCGCAAGGATAAGGCATCCACTTTTGTGGTTGGTTCAAAAATGGGCAACCCGCCAGCCTCGCGCGGGTCAGGAGACCCGCACGACAGCCGGCCGGGAGGCCGGCGCTACTCATTTGCGGATAAGTTCTAAGCTGGCCGGTTCCGTCCCATGCCTTTGTCCATGGCGTCGTTGGCTAGCTTGTCTGCCTGCTTGTTGCCGCCGCGCAGGGTGTGGCGGATCTCGAAACTTGGAATGTTGCGAGAGAGCTTCCGCGCTTCTTCAAAGAGCGGCCTCAGGATGGGGCTGGCGACTTTGTACTTGCCCTGCATCTGCTTGACCATCAGTTCGGAGTCGGAGACCACGCGCAGGTGCTTCACGTTGTGCGCGACAGACCAGCGGAGCACGCCCAGGAGGCCGGAGTACTCGGCGAAGTTGTTGGTCTGGATGCCGAGGAACTCGCTCAGTTCGGCGACAACATTGTCTTTTGAGTCTTCAATAACGGCGCCGTAGCCGGAGGGTCCGGGATTGCCTCGGGAACCGCCGTCGCAGTGGGCAGTGAAGCGTGGGCCGGACGCAGCGGCGGCAGGATCAGGGAATAGGGATTCGTTCATTGATTCCAGTGTAGCGTGCGACCCGATGAGTGGGGACGGCAGTGGTTTGTGCTATCCCACCCATTTCGCTCAGCCACCCCACGGACGAAGACCTGTCGCTGGGGACCCCGATTCGCAAAAAACGCGAAATGGATGGGGCCCACCCCCGTTTGTAGGATGTTGAACGAAACGCAGGTTCTTCGACTTCGCTACCCCACCCCAGCGACGAAGACCTGTCGCTGGGGACCCCGGTACGCTCCGCTCAGAATGACAGCTTCGTGGGAAGGGAAGCGAAAGCGGATAGCGAGCAGGATATAAAATCCACACAACAGCCACCATTCACCCCAGCACGATAAGCTAGAAACGAAGAGGATAATCATGTCCAACTACAAATATTCGACCCTTGCGGTTCATGCGGGGCAATATCCTGACCCGCTGACGGGCGCCGTGAACGTGCCCATTTACCTTTCATCGACTTTTGAGCTGACCGGCATTGGCTCGGACCGGGGCTGGGACTATTCGCGCGCCGGAAATCCCACGCGCGACCGGCTGGAAGAGGCGCTGGCAGCGCTCGAAGGCGGGACAAGCGGCCACGCGTTTGGCAGCGGCATGGCGGCCATCTACGCGCTGGTGGCCACGCTGCACGCGGGCGATCACGTAATTTGCTCGCACAATGTGTACGGGGGGACAACGCGGCTCTTCAACCAGATTGTGCGCCATTATGGCATCGAGATTGAGTATGTGGATACGTGCAAGCCGGAGCTAGTAGCTGCCGCCATACGCCCCACGACGAAGCTTATACACATTGAAACGCCAACCAATCCGCTGATGTCGCTGACTGATATTCATGCGGTCAGCGAGATTGCGCACGCCAAAGGCGTCGAGGTGAGCGTGGATAACACGTTCATGTCTCCGGTGCTTCAGAGCCCGCTGGCGCTGGGCGCCGACATTGTGATGCACTCGACTACCAAGTTTCTCAACGGCCACTCGGACGGGCTAGGCGGCGCGCTTATCGGCTCGAAGCCGGGGCACAAGGAGCGTTTTCACCTGGTGCAGAAAGCCGCTGGAGGAATTCTGTCGCCCTTTGAATGCTTCCTTGTTCTGCGCGGAATTAGAACCCTGCCACTGCGCATGAAGCAGCACGAGGTAAACGGCAGGGCCGTGGCTCATTTCCTCTCGACGCAGCCGAAGCTGCGCCGGTTGGCTTATCCGGGTTTGCCGACTCATCCGCAGCACGCTCTGGCGGTGAAGCAGCAAAAAGGCTTCGGATCGATGATGAGTTTTGACCTGGGAACGAGAGAGGCGGCGGGACGATTTCTGGGTGCGCTCACGCTCTTTCTCAGCGCCGAGTCGCTGGGCGGGGTCGAGTCGCTGGCGTCCCATTCGGCCACGACGACGCATGCCGCGCTCACAGACCAGGATCGTGAGTCGCTGGGCATCACGCCGGGCCTGGTGCGGCTCTCAGTGGGCATTGAGGACAAGGAAGACCTGATCGCCGACCTGGAGCAGGCATTGGCTGCGGTATAAGAGGGGTCTCGTGGCTGCATCGAAGCTTCTACTCGGCATTGACACCTGCGGACCCACTGGTTCCGTGGCGCTGGGACGATGGTCGGGCGAGGCTATTGAAGTTTTGGGCCAAATTGAGCTGGAAGGGCGCAACTACTCCTCTACCTTGGTGGGGGCCGTGGCCGAACTTCTTTCCGAGGCCGGGGTGAAACTCGGCCAGCTCGGCGCGATTGTGGTTGTGAATGGGCCGGGCAGCTTTACCGGCGTGCGCGTGGGGCTGGCTGCCGTGAAAGGCCTGGCTGAACCGGCGCAGATTCCCGTGGTTGCCGTTTCTCGGCTGGAGGTGCTGGCCGCGAAGGCAGGCGTTCGTACGGCGGCTCTGGATGCGCATCGCCATGAAGTCTATTTAAGGCTGGATGGGTCCGGCGAACAGGCAAGGGAAATCCTGGCTGGAGCGCATGAGTTGGCAGAGGTCGAGTCTGCTCCACCTAGGATTGCCTTGTGCGACGAGGCTGCTGGGCTGCTGATCGGTGAGGCTTGGCCCGGCGCGGAGTTGGTCCACAGTGCGGCGCCTACGGCTGGCGATGCACTTCAGCTTTGTGCGCGGAGAGTGGTTGCAGGGGAATTTGCTGACTTGGCGTCGCTGGATGGGCATTATCTGCGCCGGTCCGATGCCGAGATCTTCGGCGAGGCGGAACGGTCATGAGTTCGCGCAATATCCCCGATGAAAATCCCGCAGGGGCTAAAGCCCAGGTTGATGAGGGCGCGTTTTCGGCACGACTCAAGCCCCACCCCATCGACGAAGACCTGTCGATGGGGACCCCGGTGAAGTCGTGCCCTGATACAAGGCAGAGTCTTTCCGCCGACGGTCAAGCTGTCGCGATACGCCGTATGACCCCTGCGGACCTCAACCGGGTGATGGAGATTGCCGAGAGCCTGAAGGAAGCGCCCCGGTGGCCACGTACGGCTTTTGAACGGGCCTTGGACCCCGCGGCCCAGCCAAGGCGCATTGCGCTGGTGGTTGAGGGGATGGGCGCAGTGGCGGGCTTTGCCGTGGCCAGTCTCTTGCCGCCGGAGGCCGAACTGGAGACCATCGCGGTTGCCGCTACGGCCCAGCGGCATGGCCTGGCGCGGAGGCTTTTTACCGAGTTGGCCGCCGAACTCGCTGTGGCCCAGATTACTGAGGTCTTTTTGGAAGTTCGCTCCTCAAATCAGCCGGCGCTGGGGTCTTACCGGCAATTGGGCTTTGCGGAAACAGGGCGCCGGGTGCGCTACTACCATGAGCCTGTTGAAGATGCGGTTTTGATGCGCCTCCGGCTTGAGGGCGCTTAATCCCACATCTCCAGGCAAAGAACGCCTGTAGATATGGGGCACCCGGACCCACAGCGACCGCATCCGCCGTCGCTGCTCACCTATCGGTGCAGTGACGGTCAAACGAGCCTGGCGTGACTGCGGTCATGCAAGAGGGGTTTTCGGGATGAATTCCACAGAGAAAGGTTACTTCTGGTCCCTTTTGGGCTTGCCCGTTGCGCCATGGCGGCGATATATGTAATTGTTCCTTAATAAACGGAGGTGCTTGATGGATGAAATACAGGATTCCACGCTGAGCGCAGAATTAGATCGCCTGCATGCCGAACATCGTAATTACGCTCAGCGGTTGGAAGAGTTGCTCCAAAAGCCCTATCTCTCGACAGAAGAACAGATTGAGGAAGTTAAGCTGAAGAAGCTGAAACTGCACGCGAAGGACCTGATTTTCGCCCTGGAACGCAGGCAGCCGGTTGTAGCTTAGGGTCTCTTGAAGCAATTGATGAACGCAGGCGAATCGCCCGAGCGCCCTTCAGGTTCGGCCTTTATAGGGCTTGTGTGTGCCTGAATCCGTGCGCTGCAGGGTTTGCTCAATCGGCATGCGTGTGGAATCACCGTATAATCGTCTAGGACAATGGTTCGTGACGGTTACATCTACGGTTTGAGCTTGCTGGCGGTGACGATTGTGCTGGCGTGGGCCACAGGCAACTGGGCGTGGAGCGTAGCGCCTGTGCTTCTGGCGGCATTTTTTCTATGGTTCTTCCGTGATCCCGAGCGGACAATTCCCACAGGGCCCGGCCTGATTGTCTCTCCCGGAGACGGACTGGTGACCGAAACGGCATCGATTGCCACTCCCGAAGGCCCGCGGCAACGGATCAGCATCTTTCTTAGTGTTTTTGATGTACATGTGAACCGTTCGCCCATTGCCGGCGTTCTGACCAACGTGCGCTACCAGAAGGGCCAATACCTGAATGCTATGAACCCCGCTTCGGCTGACCGCAACGAGCAGAATATTGTCACGGTGCGCGGCGAAGACGGGGTTGAAATCACATTCAAGCAGATTGCGGGCCTGCTGGCGAGACGCATCGTTTTCAA
>JBAPYY010000080.1:0-1742 GCA_049284975.1 Occallatibacter sp. | reverse complement strand
AAACCGGCATTGCTCAGGCAAATCTTCGCGGTGGCCGCCGGCACTCCGGCGCAGATCGTCTCCCTGCAAAAGATGCAGGGCCAGCTCCAAGACGGCGGCGCTCTCGAAACTGTCGCGCACTACCTGGCTCTTCTGCAGGACGCCTATCTGGTTGCCCCTCTCGAAAAATACGCGACGCAGGTCATCCGCCGCCGCGCGGCTCCGCCAAAGATTGTTGTGCTGAACAACGCTCTGCTTTCCGCAATGCACCCGGAAGGCGCGCCTGATCCCAAGAAGGATGCAAGCCGTTTCGGCCAGTGGGTCAAAAACGCCTGCCTGGCTTTTGCCGTGAACCAAAATCAGCAGGTCAGTTACTGGCGAGAAGAGCCGATCGAGGTCGATGGCGTCTTCGAGGGAAGCTGGGGCAAATGGGCGGTCGAAGTCAAAACTGGTCGCTTCACGATGAGCGACCTTCGCGGCCTGCTCGAATTTTGCCGGCGCTATCCGTCTTTTCAGCCGCTCGTTCTGACCGCGCCGGGCGATGAAGGCATCGCAAAAAAGCACGGCATCCACACCCTTAGTTGGGTCGATTTTCTCTTTGAAGGCCCGCCAGTGAATGCCTAATCGTGGGTGTACGCTGGCAGGCCTGGGTGCAATACGATCAGAAATTGACGAATTTATGCCGATTTGAGCCCGATCTCAGTGCTTTGACGATTTCGCACGAGCCCTGCATTCCTCCTAGCCCGCATTTCTCACAGGTAGAGACTTTCGGGCTAGAAGGATTCGAAAATCAGAAATTGATTTTTGCTGCCAATTGAATCTGGCGTTCGGTCCGCTGAAATGTTACGTCCGAAGTTGCCGAGGAGACGACTCCAATGGAAGGTGAACTAACGGTAGCGCCGGGATTGTTGAACTGCGGCGTGTTGGCGAGGTTGAAGACCTCCGCCCGCAACTGCAGAATTTTCGATTCGGTCAGGTGAGAGTCCTTGAAGAGAGAAAAGTCCACCGTCTTGGTACCCGGACCTTGAAGAATATTGCGACCGGAGTTTCCCCACGTGCCTGCAGCAGGGTTCGCGAATGCCGCAGTATTGAACCAGTGAGAAAGCGTACGCTGGTTCTTGGGCAAAGATCCATTGCCGTAGCCAGGAAGCAGTTGTGCGCGGGGCGTTAGTCCATCGCCCACACCGCTCGATGAGGTGACGGAAAACGGAAAGCCATCGAAAAACTGCCCAATGGCGTTGACCTGCCATCCACGCTCAACTGCCCCCAGCCGTCCGCTGCCCTTGAAGGGTAGCTGGTAATTCGCGCTGGCGACAAAGCGATTGGGAACATTGTAGTCGGAATTTCCGTAGTCGGCCCGGATGTTATAGGGATTCAGTACTGTCGGCCCTTCGCTCGAAGCCTCGTCCAGGGCGTGGCTGTAGGTATAGGAGGCGAGGAAGTTCAGTCCATGTGCGCGGCGCTCTGCTGTGACCTGCA
The DNA here is from genome assembly GCA_049284975.1 of Occallatibacter sp. Taxonomy (GTDB): domain Bacteria; phylum Acidobacteriota; class Terriglobia; order Terriglobales; family Acidobacteriaceae; genus Telmatobacter. The sequence continues at coordinate 284 of JBAPYY010000080.1, read as the reverse complement.
GCGCGTTGTAGCTGGATTCGTCCTCGGTTTCAAGATCGAAGATCTGGGCGAAGACTCCCGGATAGGGGCGATTTGCGGAAACGGTGGTCGCGCCATTGACTCCCAACTGTCCCGCATTGATGTCACGCAAAGCGTCCAAATGGGTGCCCCTTGTACCGACATAGGCAAATTTAAGGACGGTCGAGAAGGGGATCTGCTGCTCGATCGCCGCATGCCACTGCTCGGTATAGGGAGTTTTGTCGTTCGGATCAACGGCATAGGCGGGTGTATTGGGTTGTATTCCG
>JBAPYY010000079.1:0-3722 GCA_049284975.1 Occallatibacter sp. | reverse complement strand
CGAAGGAACGGCAAATATCGAGTTCCTTTTGCGTTAGTGCGGAAGGAACGTTGCAGCTCTCCACCTCTAATCCGCCCATCCTTTGGTCCAGCAGAACCCAGAGGTTGGGCGCGGGAAGCAGTTTGGCCACGAGCCGTGCAAACCATTTTGGTATTCCGTAGCGACGCCATTCCGCACCGATTATCAAATCGCCCGTGTGGCTCTCCGTAATCTGAAGGGTGGGGCCTCTTTTGAGTTGGCTCATCCACTCTCTCACTACCCACAGGGCGATCTTGACCATGGCAACTAATCCACTGACTCGAGCTTCAGCATCGAGATCAGCACGCACATTTTCCGTGTGTAAGTCGCGCCAACGAGACAATTGCGGCCGTGAACAACGCTTTTCCACTACCACCGCCGAAGACTGCAGAATTGGTATCAAGGCCTCGATGATTGCTTTCTGGCGGTAATCGGCAACGCTCAATATGCACACTGTTTTGAGGGTTCCCGAGGAAAAACGAACCGCGACTTCGCTCGCATAGTGACGAACGACGGCCAATGCGCTGCGAAGTGGACTGCGGAATAGATTGTGCAGAATCAGCGAAGTGCGGAGTACACTGACACAGTTATGCACCTTCTCTCGGTCACCGCCAATCACTGAGTCGGTCAGTCGAGTTGCGACTCTTGCACCGAATTGAGGTGATAGGGCGGCTATGACACCAGACCTCTTGCTTGCAAAAGTGCGCTGCACCTGGGGGAAGTATTTTTCCTTCAGCGATCCACCAATAATCAGACTGGTGAGCAATGAGGTAATTGATTCATGAACCGGCGACGGTACAAGAACGGTCAAATTGCCCACAAAACGCGGGATCGCCGCTTGGAGCACAACCTCAGTTGGCAGATAGGTTAGCCCTTTCCAGGCCAAACGTAAGTCGAAATCAATTTGTATAGCCCGGGAATCTTGAGTCGCGGAAACGCCTTGCAGAAAGACGTTCGCCACATAGCGCCTTTCAGAATAGCCGACAATTCGAATGCCTCGAATCGATCGGAGCGCACGGATTGCAAGTTTCAGATCCGAATCATGGATCAAAACATCTATGTCTCGCCCACTATTGTAGTGAGGAAACCCTTCATAATTTCTTAAAACGCAGAACCGCACATCCTCTGCGTCAAGCGCCCGAAAGAGCGCTGGAAGAAATTCACTCAATGGCATAACTAAAGGCCGCGGCGATATCTCAGCTGTCTCGCCTTGGGCGAAGTTATGCGTACCTATTTGTTGTTCTCTAACTCTCATTTACTTAAAACCCGTGATCAATACCGTATTATTATGAGCGGCTAAAGTATCGCTTAATGCGCGCGGTAATATTTGAAGGATCGGCCAAGACCGCTCGAGCGAGATGGCCAGAAGCCGCTAGATAGCGGCCATCCAGAAATCGCTGGCCAGCGATGCGCATATGCATCTTCGACGAATCCCTGCTACGCCTTCCCATACGCGACCAAAGATCCCTTGGCTGAGAAAGCCGAAACTGCTCAATTGTCAGCTCCGGGAGACCCTGCAATCGCCGATGATAGGAGTCCTTTGCCCAACGAGATTTGTCCCGCATGTCCGCAAACACTTTGTATGTATTCGCGTCCGATTGAAAGCGATAAGCCACCAAGGGCTCCCGCAGAATCAGAACGCTGCCTGCCTGTGACAATCGACATTCCAAATCTAAATCATCGGCAGGATAGTAAGATTGTCGAAAGCCGCCTATGGAGCGCAGTATTGAAGTCCGCGCAAACATAGTCGAACCTAAAATGCAGCCGTCTTTCGCCGGATCATACTCTATTACTTCTCCTGCCGCCGTCCTCAACTTATCGGCATTCGACCAATGATGTCTCCTCCCAAACTTAGTGCTATAGGTGAAAAGAGCAACTGCTTCAGGATTGTCCTTCATCAGTCTCAATTGACGTGCCAGTCGCTCTGGAGAACTTAAATCATCTTGATCACATCGGGCGATATAAGGCGACCTGGCTTCAGCAATCCCGAGATTCAACGCCTGACAAAGTCCCCTATTCTTCGTTTGGATCAAGCGCACACGCTCGTCCTTTAAGGCGCGGACAATATCACCCGACGTGTCTGTGCTGCCGTCATCTATCGCCAGCAACTCAAAATCCAGGAAAGTCTGAGACAGCAGAGAATTGAGGGTCTCCAGGAGATACGGTGACCCGTTATAAATCGGTACAATGATGGTTACTTCGCGGCTATTCATGAATGATTGTGCACGCGCTTCAAATTCGAGAAATTAGAGTTATTTGCGAATCTGCAGATCGAAGAGTGATGTCTGAGGCCTGAGCTCGTAAATACTCCACATCCTGCCTGATTCGCGAGTCTCGCCGACCTTTAAGTATCTGGCACCCAAACTGCTTTGGAATATGTCACCCGAACTAGCCAGTACGACAGTGGCGACTTCGCCTCGTTGCAACATGCCTTCGATGCATCCATTCTGGCAACGGTTTCGAGTGGCATCGTGAAAGATGGAATCGATGACCAAGGCAGGGGATTGATTGTCGTTCGAGATCCAAGGTAGAGAAAACATCGGGTCAGTGCTAAAGATTGGCTTCTTCATCAAAAAGAGACGATCCCGCAGCGCCACGGCATCAGCGTATTCAGCCGGAGTGGAAATTTCCACGGTTCCGAATGTGTGTAATTCATGTCCGCTTGGCAGGGTAGCAAGCTGTATTGACGGGATGATGCATCCATACATGACCAATGCGTTCACCCATGGTCCGGGCGAAGCGAACACGGCTATCTGGAGCAGAGTAGAGCCTGCGACGAATGCCTCAAGAAGATAGTTGTCCCAGGCACCGAGTTTTGTCATCCCTGCCAATCCGCCTGCTAATGCAACGAACAGTACAAGAGTAAGCAGACGAACCGTGTTATCCATCCGGCGTCCAGTCGCCACGATCAACAGCGCGATAGGCGCCAGAATCCAATATGCATTCGAAATCAGGGACTTCGGCGCCATCCGGGAGGCCCACGTGAAACTGAATTCCCTGACAAGCCCTGGAGCGACGAGGATGTCATACCTATACTCTGGAGTGCCAAGGAGAAGCGCGGCAGTTATCAATGCCGCGAATACAGAGGCGAGCACTACCAGATCGCGCCACCGCTTCTGCAACAGGAGGAACAAACAGACACTGACAAACGTTAGAACCACGGTCTGCTTGAACGACCATGCGAGAAAAAACAAAATACCTGCAAGCGCAAAACCGTACCTTGGCTGTCGGACGACCACGTAAAGTGCGGCCATAACCAAGGCGACCGCGCCGATATCGGGCCGCATGCAGAGCGCCCAATGACGGACGATCGAAGTGCAAAACCAGAGACCCAATGCAAAGAAAAGCGAGAAGGCACTGCGAGCGCCACTCAGGTTGAGGTGATGTTGGATAAGTTTCCACTGCGATATAGCGCCGATAACCGGAAAGACCGGCGTAAGAAAGCGGCCCCACATCATGATATCGGCGCCTGATGCTCCGACCAACCTCAAAAAGAATGCATAGGTGTAGTAGAAGAGATAGTTATATAGCGATAAAGAAAACGGATACGCAAGCGGCCATTCGTAGACTGGGAGATGGTGGACCGCTTTCCAGACAGGATATATCGCCAAGCTGCTGTCTTGCCCAAACAGTGCTCCATAGCGCCAGATACTAACTGCCCGCAGCAGAAACACCGCGAGATTGAGAACCACGAATACCAACAC
>JBAPYY010000078.1:0-6586 GCA_049284975.1 Occallatibacter sp. | reverse complement strand
CGGCGAAGCGGCGCGTGGCGTGGTCGAGAATGAGAGTCGCCTCGCGGATGGCGGCCGGATTCTCGCTTTGCTTGACATTTTTCAGGTAGTCGCTGGCCAGACTGATGGCTTTCTGCTCATCGCTGGTCAACTGCGCCCACGCCGGACTGCGCGGCGCACGCTCAACTGCGGCAAGAATCGTCTCCGCCTCGTTACGCGCCTCGATGAGCAAGCGCTTGGCGAAGTCCGCTTCGGCGTTGTCGAACGAATCGAGAATCATGCTTTCGACTTGCTGATCGGTGAGGCCATAGGTCGGCTTGACTTCAATCTGCGCGGCCTGGCCGCTGCGCTGCTCGCGCGCAGTGACGTGCAAAATTCCGTCCGCATCAATGAGAAATTTGACTTCGATGCGCGGCAAGCCGGCACTCATAGGCGGAATTCCTTTGAGATCGAAGCGCGCCAATGAACGGCAATCGGCGGCCAGTTCGCGCTCGCCCTGCACCACATGTATAGCGACGTTGGTCTGGCCATCGACGCCAGTAGTGAAGTGTTCGGTGGCCGATGCGGGAACCGTGGAGTTGCGCTGAATGATGCGCGCCACCGTTCCGCCCAGAGCTTCAATACCCAGAGAGAGCGGAGTGACGTCGAGCAGCAGCATTTCTTCAGTTGATTTGGAAGCGCCGGAGAGAATGTCGGCTTGCACCGCAGCGCCCAGCGCCACAACTTCATCGGGATTCAATTCGATGTGAGGCTTTTTGCCGCGCGCTGACAGATGAAAGAGTTTGTCCACCAGTTGCCGCACTGCGGGAATACGCGTGGAGCCTCCGACGAGCACCACTTCGTCAATCTGCTCGGGAGTGATGCCTGCGTCGGTGAGCGCCTGGCGGCATGGCCCTGCAGTGCGTGCGAGTACCGGCTCGATGAGCAACTCGAAGACCTCACGCGGAATTTCGCGTTGATAACGATCGCCATTAGGCAACTCGATGTCGAAGCGCGCCATCAATTCAGTGGAGAGCAGAATTTTGGCTTCGATGGCCGCCTTGCGCACAGCCTGCACAGCACCCGGATGAAGGCGCAGATCGACGCCATGCTCGGCGTAAATTTCGTTGAGCGCGATGGCCAGCAACAAGTTGTCGATGTCGTCGCCGCCCAGGTGCGTGTCGCCGTTAGTGGACTGCACCTCGAAGATGCCGTCGCGCAGCTTGAGGATGGAGATGTCGAAGGTGCCACCGCCAAGATCGTAGACGGCGATGGTTCCCTCTTTGCCGCGATCGAGGCCATAGGCAAGAGCGGCAGCGGTGGGCTCGTTGACCAGGCGAAGCACTTCAAGTCCGGCCATGCGCCCGGCATCCTTAGTGGCCTGGCGCTGCGCGTCATTGAAGTAGGCAGGCACGGTGATGACGGCCTGCGTGACCGGCGCAGAGAAGAACCGCTCGGCGTTGCGCTTGAGCTGGCGAAGAATGTAGGCGGAAATCTCCGGCGGGGTAAAACGAAGTTCGCCCAACTGAATGCGCGGGACCTCATTAAGATCGGGCGGGCCCGCTTTCGGATCGGCGGCCAAGTGAAAGGGAAATAACTTCAGCTCGCTCTGAATCTCTTCGAAACTGCGGCCCATCAACCGTTTGACGGAATAGATGACGCGCTCCGGAGTCTGGATGAGCGCTTTGCGCGCGCTATTGCCCACGGTGACCGTAGGACGGCCTCCGCCTGCAGGAATTGGATCGAGCGCCACCACTGACGGCACAAGATTAGAACCGTCCGCGCCGGGGATGACCACCGGCGCGTCATTTTCCATAAATGCAACCAGGGAGTTAGTGGTTCCCAGGTCAATTCCGACTACGCGTCCTTCCGCCATGTTGTTCTTTCAATCTCCCAGAGTTTCGTTCACGTCGCGGAGCAGATTGCTGAGGTAGCGCCGGCGGTCGAGCAAGGCCACCATTCTATTTTGCGCAGCTGGTCGCGCGGCTTCTCCGCCCTCGTCCCATGCCGTCCACTCGGCGCGCAGATCCTTATCGACTACCTCTACCAGGCTTTGGAACTTTTTCTTTGCCTCGTTCAGGCTTGCCTGGAGTTCGGGATCTTCTTCGCCCATCTTGCGCGCGGCGCGCATCTCTTCGAGCTGCATGTTCAACTCGAAAACCTCTTCGAGCAGATCGGCAGGGACGCGCGATGGATCTTTTCTGTCTTTGCCGCTGTGCTCTTCACCTATCTCCGCGCCTTCGAGCTTGAGCAGATATTCTGTCCGGCGGAGCGGGTTCTTGAGGGTGCGATACGCGTCGTTGAGCAGCGCGGTATCCGCCAGGCTCCACTGCTTTTCGTTGTCCTGCGCGCGGGCAAATCGGTCGGGATGGAGCTTGCGACTCAGGCGATGAAACTCAGCTTCCAGCGCGGGCAGATCGAGATTCAGCCTGGGTTTCATGCTGAAGACGGAAAAATAATCGCCGCCCGGCGGAGGCTGAATCTTGCTGCAATTCGGACAAAAAAGCGTGAAGTCGTTGTGGCCGATGGAGCAGGACCAACAGGCAATAGGGACAGCAGAATCTAGGACTTTCAACATAGTTTCACTCTTACGAAACTGAATGTTCCTACGAAAACGACGAACCGCAGCCGCAGGAGTGCGTGGAGTTGGGGTTGATGAAGTTGAATCCCTGGCGGATCAGCGTCTCTTCATAATCGAGCGTCATGCCGTGCAGGTAAAGAAACGACTTGGGATCAACAAATACGCGCACGCCGTCGAATTCGTAAATGCGGTCGCGCTCGCGGGGCTGCGTATCGAACTTGATGGAGTAAGAAAGGCCCGAGCATCCGCCGCCCATGACGCCGAGGCGCAGTCCGCCCTCCGTGGGCGAGATGCCTTCCTTGGCCATGGCCACGCGAATGCGTTTCACGGCCTTCTCGGTGACCTGCAGCCCCTGCCCAGACGCGGCCGCAGGCGCAGGCTGCTGAGGAGCAGCCGGCGCATCCTGCGACGGTCGAGATCCTATTGTCACAACGTTCGACATAATCGCCTTCTTACTGCGCGGTTGCAGTGGCAGTCTCGGCCACTTCACCCACGCCGTTCTTCTTTTTCCAATCGCCAATGGCAGCGCGAATGGCATCCTCGGCCAGCACCGAGCAGTGAATCTTGACTGGAGGAAGCGAAAGCTCCTTCACGATGTCAGTGTTCTTGATGGCCAACGCGTCATCGACGGTGCGGCCCTTGATCCACTCTGTGGCCAGCGATGAACTGGCAATCGCCGAGCCGCAGCCAAAGGTCTTGAACCTGGCCTCTTCAATGACTTGCGTCTCGGGGTTTACGCGGATTTGCAGCCGCATTACGTCGCCGCACTCCGGCGCGCCGACCAGACCGGTGCCGACCGCAGTCGAGCTCTTGTCCAGTTGGCCCACGTTGCGGGGGTTGTTGTAGTGATCAATAACTCGGTCGCTGTACGCCATGTGTTAACTCCTTCCGCGGGGGAAGCCGCAGTGTACATTCATTGGATTCGGCAGGCTTGCTCGTCGAATCGGAAAACTTGTGTGCTTCCGCGGACATTACCCTCAGGGGCTAAAGCCCGCGCTTCCTAATTTGTTCTTGTGGCACGACTAAAGTCATGCCCTGACACAAAACATCAGTGCGCGGCCCATTGAATCTTGGTCAGGTCGATGCCATCCTGCACCATCTCGTAGAGCGGTGAAAGCTGGCGCAGATGCTTGACGACATCGATAACCTTGGCAGCCACGTAATCTACTTCGAGTTGCGTGTTGAAGCGGCCCAGTCCGAATCTTATGGAGCTGTGTGCCACATCGTCGCCGAGTCCCAAAGCTTTCAATACGTAAGACGGCTCAAGCGTGGCAGAAGTACAAGCCGAACCGCTGGAAACTGCTACGTCGTTGATGCCCATCAGCAGTGATTCGCCCTCGACATACACAAAACTCATGTTCAAATTGCCGGGCAGGTGATGCTCCATAGAGCCGTTTACGTGAACGTAGTCCAGCGCGGATTCAAGCTTGTTCTTGAGCCCGTCGCGCAAAGCTGTCAGGTACTCGGCTTCAGATTTCATCTCTTGCTGAGCGATTTCGCAGGCCTTGCCCAGGCCGACGATGCCGGGAACGTTGAGCGTGCCGGACCTCATGCCGCGCTCGTGGCCGCCACCGTCAATTTGCGCGGCGATCTGGACGCGCGGATTGCGCCGGCGAACGTAGAGCGCGCCGACGCCCTTGGGGCCGTAAATCTTGTGGCCGGAGAGCGAGAGCACGTCGATGTTGTCGGCGATCACGTCAACCGGGACCTTGCCCACAGCCTGCACCGCGTCGGTGTGGAAGAGCACGTTCTTCTCATGACAGAGCTTGCCGATTTCAGCGATGGGCTGCAGAACGCCGATCTCGTTATTGGCTGCCATGATGGTGACCAGAATCGTCTTGTCATCCATCGCTCGCTTCAAGTCTTCGAGATCGATAAGGCCGTCGGCCTTTACAGGAAGATATGTGACGCGATAGCCGTACTTTTCCAGGCGCTTGCAGGTATCCAGCACCGCCTTGTGCTCGGTGACCTGGGTGATGATGTGGTTGCCGCGCTCGCGATACATTTCGGCAATGCCCTTGATGGCCAGGTTGTTGCTCTCAGTGGCTCCGCTTGTGAAGATAATCTCCTTGGCTGTGGCTCCGATGAGCCGCGCAATCTGTTCGCGCGCTTCTTCGACAGCCGCTTCCGCCTCCCATCCAAAGGAATGATTGCGGCTAGCCGCGTTGCCGAATTTGACGGTGAAATAAGGCATCATCGCTTCCAGCACCCGCGGGTCTACAGCGGTGGTGGCGTGATTATCCATATAAATCGGCAAATGCAAGCCAGCAGGAACTTCTACGGAACTGGTAAATGCGCTCATATCTGTCTCCATCCTCATCGATTGCTCTTCCGCGTCTCGTCTATCCATGCGCGGAGGGGGAAGCTTTCGTTACAACGTCAATGCGACCAGAGCGCTCGCCTCACGCGCGTGGCCGTGGGAGTGTTCGTGTTCCGCCAGATCCTGAATGCTGATGCTCTTCAGCACTCCGGCAATGGTGTCGTTTACGCGGGCCAACGGCTCGCGAATGGTGCAGCTTGGGGTCAACTCACAACCGGTCTTGCCCTTGGTGCAGGAGGTGATAAAAAACGGTCCGTCGATGGACAGAATCACTTCGTAGGCTGAAACCTCGCGCGCTTCTCTGGCCAGCGCGTAGCCGCCGTTCATGCCGGCGTGGGAACGCAAGAGGCCGGACTTGGTCAGCTGCTGCAGAATCTTAGCTAAAAGCTGAGCCGGAATTCCGTAGGCATCGGCTATGTCCTTGGCGCTGAGCGAGGGCGTCTCGGGGTGCTCGGCGAGGTACTTGAGCGCCATGAGTCCGTAATCGGCTTTTTTGGTCAGCTTAAGCATTGAATACCCGACTTCTTCGGTCCGAGTTCAGTATACGACCGTTTCTGTCGGGATTACAAGTCCGGGACTGGGATTGAGCCGGCAGACGCAAGAAATAATTCCGCCCCAGGAACAATATTCAGCAAATTGGCGTTTTCAATTGTTGGAAATCCCGGTACAATTTGGCGAAAGAGGACAAGTTTTTACCACCCCCACGAGCAATGGCAACCGTCTGCAGACACCCCAGGGTACGCGTCGTCTCCCGGCACGAAGACACTGAATATGTCGAGTGCCTGGATTGTGGCGAGGTTTTTGACTCCGAAGAATTTCGTGACATGGAGCTTGAAGCCGAAGCCGAAACAGAACCCAGCATGGAAGACGTCTGACGCTTCCGGGCCGGCCCTGGTTTAGAGCGATGGCGGGCAAGGATTCCCGCTGTAAGGTGAGTCCCTGCGATGCGCCAGGAGATTTCCGCTTACTTTGCGACGTGTCCGTTGACGCTCATACGCCGGGCGGCGAGCCAGGCATAGTGGAATCCCGAGGCCACAGTTAATCCAATGGTGGCATCAAGCGCCACCTGGCGGAACACCACCACCCACTGCAGCGATGCTGCCTGTTGCCACAGCATTTGTTGCAGGAGCGCTTGTTGCATTAGAACAGCGGCCACTGCGGCAACCTGTGCAAGTGTGTTGGCCTTGCCTAAAAGACTGGGGCTGAACTCCCTTCGGCCGGCCGCCGCGTAAAGAATTGCGGCCACCACCAGAATGCCGACATCCCTGCCAAACACCAGTACTGTCACCGTGGTTGGCATCAGCCCCTTGTGCAGGAGTACAAGAAAAAGGGTGCTGAGCAGCAGCTTGTCCGCCACCGGATCGAGGTACTGGCCGAGCACACTGCGCTGCTTGAGCACGCGCGCGAGCAGGCCATCAAGCAGATCCGTCAGCCCCGCAGCCGCAAAGAGCGCAAAACCCAGCGCGTAGTGGTCGTCAAGGATGGCAGCCACCAGAAACGGCGCAAGGCAAATGCGCAACAACGTGAGGGCGTTGGGTGCGGTGCGATACCGGTTCAATCGCTCGGTTACAGGGTTGTCCATATCTCACTCAAAACATTAATGAACGATGGTACAGCATAGTGGGTGTTCCCCGTCCATCTTTTCCCGGCGGTCCGACCCTGATAGACTACGTAGAGTTGCTTTACAGGCGCGTAGCTCAGTTGGTTAGAGCGCTTCCTTGACACGG
>JBAPYY010000077.1:0-11620 GCA_049284975.1 Occallatibacter sp. | reverse complement strand
GGGCTGGCGTCCGCCGACAACCTATCACTATAGTCTGGGCGTGCAATCCAGACTGCCGGGCGGTTCCGTATTAGACGTCGCCTACGCTGGAGCGCGCGACCTGCACTCAGTTCTGGGCAGGTCGATGAACCAAGCATCTCTGGCCTCTGCCGGAGACCCGATTCGCAGCCAGACCACAAATACCGTTGCGAACGTCAATCTTCGCAAACCTTATCTCGGGTGGACAGCGAATTCGATGTATTACTTTAATACCGATGGCGAGGCTTGGTACAGCGCTTTGCAAGCATCACTAACGCAGAAATTCAAACATAGCTTCCAGTACCAGGCTGCCTACACCTGGGAACGGTTGCTGAGCCCAGTACCGGGCTTTACCACGGGGTCGAACGAATTCGGACCATCCGGCGATCAGACCGCGCTGCGTGCTCACCAGTCCGGATATGGACCGGATTACAATGTTCGGCCGCAGCGGTTTGTACTGTCCGCGTATTATCTTCTCCCCACCCCGGTGAAATCTCATCCTTTGCTGGCAAACGCGCTCGGTGGGTGGAGTGTTGCAACCGCAACTGTGGTCCAGTCCGGCCAGGAGGGGGGCATCAGCTACAACAACATCAACAACGCTTACGGCATTACCGGCGATCGGCCGAGCTACGCTTCGGGCTGCACTGCTAAGAATGTATCGACTTCGGGATCGGTCAGTCACAGAGTGAACAACTACATCAACAGCGCTTGCCTCGCGGTGCCGGCAGTGATCGGTGACGACGGTGTTGCCACAGGATTTGGAAACACGCCCAACGGCATATTGCGGGAGCCTGACCAAGCCGATATCGATCTCTCGCTCAGCAAAAACCAGAAAGTGCATTGGCCGACGGAAGGCTCCAGTGTAAACTTCCGGACGGATTTCTTTAACACTCTTAACCACCCGAATTTTGCCGGTCCCAACAATGCCTACACTACCTCCTCCTTTGGGACTATCACTGCGATGAGCACCAATCCGAGAGTGGTTCAACTCGCGTTGAGGTTCTCGTTCTAATGATCGCAACAATGGAGCTAAACAGCTGCGCCGGTTTTTGGCCTGACTCACCGCACGCGGCAAGGAGCGGGAAATTCTGAAACCTGACTAATGCGCGGTAGCCCTTTGGCAACCCCGGAGAATTATGGACGCGAAGTCGCGAACCGATTCCCAGGGGTTGCCCAAAAGGTGAGCAATGCACATCGGCATAAAGCCCGCAAAGGATCAAGGGTTGTTTCAGTGAGTTTGGGGGGCTTACTTTGACAGAGAATACGGGAGTGCAGATTGTCCTTGCCGCGCGACCGAATGGCGCTGTTCGCTTGAGTGACTTCCAAAGGAAAGAACTTCGGCAAGCTCCTCATCCGCGTCCGCGAACCACACGCAACCGTCGACACTGCCAAATCTCGATAAGGAACGCCAAATGCCGACCTCACACTAGCTGAGGCGCGCCACAGCCTCGTCGATCGCAAACAGCCTTTGCGTATGTCCGCCTACTCGGTAGTTGCTCTTTGGGCAACTGATACCTTGGGCCTGGATCTTGTTGGATCCGTACAGGAGAGATTGCCGGACCGCAAATGCGCCGGAATCAGGCAGTCTTTTATCCGCACACTGCAAGGGGAAAAGCACATAATCCTGTAAGCCGCTTATTATAAATAATTTAATGGTGCCGGGAGGGGGGGGCGAACCTTACCCCCATATTGAAAGCACGCAAGTTGCTGATTCCAGAATCGGCAAAAATCGCTCAAATCGCCAGAAGCGACATTCCCAGGCACGATCCAGGCACAAAACGTCAACGGCATACTCTGATCCATACCGATGCGCAGCTAGTCTGAACTGGCTTATGTTAAAGAAAGTCGGCGACAGCCCTAGCATGATGAGGTGTACTTATTGATGCTTCACTGAACTTACGACGAAGTATTGGGGAGCAATGACCGCGCTGAGATCCGGATTGTAGTAGTCGACCAGTTTGGCGGGCGCTGCCTTTGCGCGGATCGAATAGCGCGGAGTGAAGCGAAAGCTGAACTTGTCGCCTTCCGCGGATGATGACCAGAGGTAGAAAACAATTCGGTCGGGCTGCAACTCGTAGCGGCTGATTGTCCAGGAGTCGAGCAGTTTGCCGAGTGAAGCGCGATCCACGTCGGCGCCGGGCGGCAGCCCAACTTCGGCCAGCATCATGCCGTAGCCTTGGGACCCGAAGCGCCGCGCGCTAACGGTACAGTTGATCGGCTGACCAACACTGGCATTCGTGGCGTCGCAGATGTACCCGAAGTCAAATCCGAAGCTCTTGCCAGGAACGATTGTCTCTGTCTTGCCGACCGCATTTTGCGCCCATGGTACATAGAGCCAGGCTGTGATCTGGGCATTGGCAAAGGTCGCGTCGGTTGTGCCTGCAAACTCAAGGGTATTTGTTCCGCCATGGAGCATCGCGGAAAGATCGATGCTGCGAGGAGCGTCAAGAAGCCGGCTATCGACTTTGAGAGCAGCCGCCAATTCTCCACTCAGAGGTCTGCCATTCACCGTCAGCGCAAAGCTGCCAGTTGCGGGCCCCTGAAGCTGACGCAGCGCGACCGGCAGAAGCGCCTTCAGTACTCGTACGGTTGCCTGGCCGCTCATCCACACGCCGTATTCGTCACGGCTTTGCAGCAGGTAGAGCAGCGCATCGTTCTCAAGTGCTTCATCAGCTTTGGTGTCTGCCGCCTGTAATGCGGCCAACGCAAGCGAGGTGGTCTCAAGCCTCCCACCCGAACCCCATCCATAGAACGGCGAGTAGCCGTCGAACTCCCAGTGGGCTCCGTCTTTTCCACGCTCAACGCTAGTGGTCAATTCCTCGTGAGCACGTGTCAGCGCGGCTGAGTTGCCAGTTCGCACGGCCAACAATAGCCTCAGTGCGTTGGAATAGGGATCATGGAGCGCGAGCACGGAGGTTGCGGCATAGGCATTGGCCTTGGCAATCGCCTGTTTCGCGCGTGCCTGAAGGCTGGCCGGCGCGAAGGTCGAAAAGTCCTTGGCATCGATTGCAGTTTGGAGAGCATTGGCAATGTAGAGCGTCTCTCGTGCGGAAACTGCACCGTAGCGAGGCTTCCAAGAGCCGTCGGTGCTTTGCTGCGAGAGAAGCCACTGGATTGCTAAGGCTATCCGGGAACGGTCGATGGAGACGAACGACTCCGACTCGGTCAGAAACTCGACTCCGTAGGCAGTCAACGCTGCGTCACCGGTGGTGTCGGTGCCGCCCCAGTAGGTTAGTCCGCCGCCGGAATTGAAGTAGCCGAGCATGCGCTCGTATCCCAACTGCAGAAAGCTCTGGGCCTTGTTCTTCTCTGGTGATTCGACTTTGGCCGCCGTCGCCAGTTCCAGATACAGCAGGCTTGTGTACGCTGCCGAAATGGATTGTTCGGCGCAGCCGTATGGCCGCTCCAGCACAGCCTTCATGGCGTGGGCCACATTGGCGCCGAGGTTCGGATAGAGAAGCAGCTCAGCATGAACCGAACCGGCGATGGCGTTCGCCGGAACGTCAAAGTGAATCGTGTTCGCGCTGTCACCGTGAAGGAGCGCTGAAGCTGTTACGGTCCGTGGCTCGCCATCGGGGTGGACCTTGACTGTCTTCTCGACCGCGTCGCCATCGTGCGCGTTGGCGGCGGTGATCCGCAGGGGGCCGGCATCCACGGGAGAGGGCGCATGCAGCCCGACCAGCGCAGGCGTCGATCCATTCGGCGGGACTGTGGCATGCATGTTGACGGGTGTCGAAAGCGTAAACCAGTCCGCAGGCGTCACTGTTACGGGAAGTGTGATGGTGTGAGTCGTGTAATTGCGCAGGTTCACAGGCAGCGTGATCTCGTCGCCGACGGTGAGCACCTGCGGCGCATCGAGATCGACAAAGAAGGGCTGGAAGGTTTTGAAGGTCCGATCGACCTCCGTCAGCCGGCCATCCAGGGTCGAGCCGACGGCGCGCAGCTTCCAGGTCGTCAGACTGTCGGGCAGTGTGAAGTTGAACGCTGTACGCCCGGAAGACGTCGTTTCTAGTGATGGCGCCCAGTAGGCGGTCTCCTCAAAGACATGGCGCAGACGCGGTGTCATGCTCTGCTCGGTGATGGTGGCGCTGCCGCTGGAGCCGGTAACGGTTGACTTCTTTCCTATACAAACAACTCCAGGAGCAATGGAGGCCACTGAGGCGCTGTTTGTGTTCAGTGATGAAATTGCTTCAGCGCTCACAGTCACTGTCTCCGTTGTCGCTCCAACTCGCAGAGTTACATCAACCTGGGTCAATGCTGAAGACGAAACGTGAACGTCTGTGAGGGAGAAGCTCATGAATCCTTTCGCGTCGACCCGCGCCTTATAGAGCCCTGGGGTGAGGTTCGAAACAATGTAGGAGCCGTCGTCCTTTGTCGTCGCACTTGCCGTTGCATCGCCTTCAACGCTCTGAACGCGGACCACTGCGCCTTCCACTATGGCGCCGGTCATGTCTGTTACCGTTCCACCTATGGCGCCTGTATTTCCCTGGAACAGTCCCGAATCCACTGCGACCGGCTTCAAATCGCTCCCGCTCTGCTGAGAAACCGTGTGTGCGAAATGCGCTACCTCGTCTACATCCGGGTAGGCGACGCCCTTCTCATCGGTGCGCAGAACCTGGATCACCTGCGCAACAAGCGTAACCTTCTCGGTCCCGCCTTGAATCGCGTTTCCCGCCTTGACCTTGTCGATGCGAGCGAAAGAAAACTCGCGTTTCGTCTTGAGCGCAAAGGGCCGCCCAAGCGGATCGCGCAAGCTGTTGAAATCGATTCCCGCCGCCGAGAAGGCCTGCCGCGCATTGGATTCTGTCTCAGGAAACGCATGCCCGGCAGCGGCCCACTGCTCTAGCGCAACGTGCAGCTTTGCCTCAGTTCGACCAAAGTAGTCAATTCCGCTGCTCTGCCAGATGGTCTCGCCATTTTCACGCTGAACCTGCACGAAATACGACCGTCGCACAACATCGATTGCATAGTTATATGGCTTGCCCTTGCGGTCGAGCGTGTGTTGTTCCGCGGAGTCGAGATCGAGGCTCGCCTCGCTGGCAAGCGCCTTCAATGCAGCCAGCGTTCCCGGCAGCGGCTTTCCGGACTCCGCTGCACGCTTGAGCAGGGCATTAAGTCGCGCGCCCGGAACGGCGAAGACATTCCGCTCTACCAATGTAAGCGTGAAGTCGTCTGCTGTGCCGAACTGTTTGTCCGGCCCAGCACTGCGAAGCGCCACAATATCCGTGTGCCAGCCTTCGCTTGTCTCAACCTTATAAGGCACATTCCAAGGGTCAACAAGAATACCGGCATTCAACGTCGCATTCTCAGCAAATAGCTTGACCTCTTCAAGCGTTGCCGGCAAGTTCAGCGGAACTGCCGCCAAGATCGCGTCTCCCAGCGGCTTCAATGCAACCTCCATCTGATGCTGGTATTCACTCCGCACGGTGCTGTCGTCGTTTGATTCAATCGCCAGCGGCTCTGAGCCTGTGTTCAAGAGCACCGCTTCCGCAGCCAGGTCAAGGTCCTGATCGATCGCTTTCGATGTGTCGGTCTTATCGAATGTTTCGCGGGTCACATCCCCGACGTTCCCTCCTGCCAGCCACCACCATCCGCGCCCGAACCCGCGATCATTTGCTTCCTCCTCCGTCTCCGCGCGCTGTTCCACGGCTGTATCGAATACCGAAACGCCAAAAACACCCGCAGTCGCTCCCTTGTCCGCGCTACGGAGCACCAGCTCGCCAGTAACCTTCGCGCCCGGCGAGTAGGATGCCACCAGGCCCTTGACACTGGCGCTCAGTGATCGATCTTCCGGGTAGAGAACCGAACGCGCAGTGCCGTCTCTATCTCCGTACCAGCGGCGTTCGCGTCTTTCGTCCCGCAGGTTGTAACTCCTGAGCGTAATAAGACCGCGGAACGCCGGGTTCGCCGGAATGGAAAAAGGTTGGTCATTGCCGTTCATCCGGATCTGCCAGTGCCCGACAACCGATGTCTCCGAAAGGACATCGATATCCACGCTGGTCCCAGGCCTCGCGTGGATGGTTCCTTCGATGGGTTCCCCCGGCCGCAGGAGAGTGTGCGCCATCGAGAGCCAGATTCCGTCGCTGCTGCTTGTCCATAACTGATCATCGAAGTGGGAGATGCGCCCCTCCGCATCGCGAGCCGTGACGCGGATATCGGGCCGATGATCATCCTCCGTGCTTCCCTCTTGTGGAAAGTGCAGTGTCACCTTGGCGAGCCCAAAGCGATTCGTTCTTAAAGTCATGGCTCTGGTTGCACGTGCCTGTGCGTCCATCCAATCCAGCGTCACTCGGCACGGCGCAGGTGTTCCGTCGGCAAATGAGGTTGAAATCAAGTACTCTCCCACGCGCTCGCCCGATCCAATCGGGTTGAGGTAGATGTGGACGGGGTCTTTGGTGAGCCGTACCGTGAAGTTGCGCGGCTCAGTCCGGCCGGATGTCGCATCCGTCACCATTACCCGGTACTCCACGTCCCGGTATCGCTCCCAACTGTCGCTCTCGAGCCGATCAAACTCATCGGCCACCTTCAGGGTCAGCGTGGCGTCGCCATTTGCGTCCAGTTGCGCTTTGTCTTCAACGTCCTCTGGCTCGTCGTAGCGCCCTGTCTTTGGGTTCCACTCTGCATTATCAGCGCGCACTAGCCGCACACTGCCGGTGGTGACCGGTTTGCCGAAAAGGTATCCGGCGTGAATCTTCACCTTAGGCTGTTGGCTGACAAGATAGAAGGCGCGGTCGGGTGTGGCCGTTACGCTGAACTCTGGCAGTTCATAGCGCTGGATGCGTACCATTTGCGTCGCATCGCCACCGCTGCCTGTCACATTATCCAGATCGAACTTCACTTCGTAGTCGCCAGTTGGAGTCTGTTCGGCAGTCTTCCAGTCGTAGGCCACTATCCCGAATCGATTTGTCTTCAACGCGGCCTTGGCAAGTGTCTTATTGTCAGGGTCTGTCACGGTTAGTGTGGCGGGTTCGTTCGCAGCCACGATGCCGCCGTCTCGAAACGCCAGCGCGCGAAGATGGACCGTCTCTCCAGGCTTGTGAAGCGGCTTGTCCATCTCCACATGCACGCTTCCCCGGTCTATTACATCCACACTTGTGTTCACAGAGTCTCGCACCAGCGCTCCGGATGTTCCTGTGAGCGCGCCGTCAACCGTAAGGTCGAGCGAGTCGCCCGGCTCGCCCAGGGGCGCAAAGGTCAGAATCGCCTCTCCTTTGCGTCCGGTCATCGCCACGCGCGTCAAGCTCTTCTTTTTGGAATCGTCTTCGTCGTCAGAGAGTGTGGCCTTGAGGTTCACACCGGGCAGTGCCTTCCCTGTCACCGGATTGACGGCAACAACCCGCGCGCTCAGACTGCGGCCCTGCGCAATCAACTTCGGATAAGCCAGTCGCAGCGCCATGAGGTTGGCCGTGATCGCTCCAACCGAAAGCACGCCGTGCGAGCGCTCGGCCCCGTCCATCTCAATGCGGTACCCAATGCGGTACCAGCCAATATCTTCTTCGCGAACGCCTCGCGCATCTATCGGCCAGGGCATCGTAGCCGAAGCCGCGTGGCCATTGGCGCTCACGATGGCAACTGTCTCACCGCTACGCACATCCTTTGGGGAGGCGAGCCAGACGACAACTCTCCCTCCGTGGCCCGGCGCTGCACTCAGCGGCAGCATAACCCGAATCGTGTCCTTTGCAAGCGTCGCTTTGGCCCCGGCCTCCAGCACTTGCGGCACAGCTGGTACACTCCCGGCTTGCTGGTGGAGTTGGCCCCCCGAGACTTGGCCGAATGAACTCAAGGCAAATTGGAGAATCGAAACAAATAACGCTGCACGCGGGATCATGGTTAGCTATCCTAGCACAGAAGAATTCCTATCCAATTGGGTCTGCTATACCGTTCCTTCCACGCATACGTCGAGTTCGAAATCGAATCGCTAAAACGCGTACGGCAGCCCATACGCGTGGTAGAGTCCATGAACCCCTGCGACCGCTATACTATCGCAATGATTCCGATTGGTTCTCATCCTGCTTGGCATCCAGTGATGGAGACGCTGGCGTATGCCTCTGGGTTCGCGGTCTTTCGATGGTTACGCAAGCGACAAGGCGACGTGGTAGACGAGCCGCAGCGCTGGACGGTGCTGGCCGCCGCAACGGTGGGTGCGCTGATGGGAAGCCGGCTGCTGGGGATCGCCGAACAGTGGCCCACAGTGATGGAGGCCTGGAGGAGTGGGCGGTTTTTGGAACTGTTACTCTCGCCGGGAGGAAAGACGATTGTCGGCGGCCTGTTGGGCGGCTGGCTCGGCGTAGTGGTGGTGAAAAAGCTGAGCGGAATCCGGCGACGGACAGGCGATCTATTTGTGTTGCCACTGTGCGTGGGGATTGCGGTGGGGCGCGTGGGGTGTCTCTTAGGCGGTTTGGCGGACGACACCTATGGAAAACCGACCATGCTGCCGTGGGCTGTGAATCTGGGCGATGGCGTTGGACGGCATCCTGTCCAAGTGTACGAGATTCTGTTTCTAATCTTGCTAGCAATCATTCTGACTCGAAGTGCGAAGTTCCGGGACGGTGTGCGCTTCAGAATCTTTATGGGCAGTTATCTGGCGTGGAGAATCGTGATCGACTTTTGGAAGCCACAACCGCTGATCGGCGGAATGAATCTTATCCAGTGGAGTTGCTTGGCGGGGATTTTGTGGTTGGTTTTGGACGGGATAGTTTCGAGAAGGAGTGGAAGTGAAACTCTTCGGGCGTAAATTAGAAGGATTTCTAAAAGCGCTGGTGGTTCTGGCGGCTGTGCTGTTGGTTGCTTCGGGGCTGTGCGGGTTGTCCGGTTCGATCGAGGCCCGGCATGGATGGTATTTCCTCGGATCGAAGCCTATCCCAAACACCTCTTTGGGGAACACTCTGAGTACCATTGACTTGGTTAGCCTGGTGGGGATTGCGATTTCGGGGGTCGGGGTTGCTTTTGTGCTTATTGCATGGCCGATCAGTTCCATCTATCGGCTGGTTACCAAGCCAGAGAAAGATCGAGTTGAAAGTTTGTTTGATCGGAAGGCCGAAACGAAACACGATGTTTAGCAATAGATTTGCAACGCGCAGGAAGGGAAGATTATGAGCGAGCGTCTGATTGATCGGATTCCATTTGCAAAAATTATTACCGTTTTGGCGATTGTCTTTGGGATTTCGCTGGGACTGTGCGGAGTCACATTTGTTCTTTCGATGAGCGGAGACCGCGGCGGCGGCGGCATTTTTGTCGGTCTCGGAATACTGGAGTTGATTGCGATCGTGCTGTCGGCGTCTTTGCTGGCGCTGACGCTCGTAGCGCTTGTGACACTTGCGATTATTGGGAGTTTTTCAGGAGAAGTGTCACAACCGGTGAAACTTTTCTCCGAAGAGGATGATACAAAGATCGATAAGAACGAATAGCCGTCCCGGAACACGTAGAGTACGCAGAGAAAGAGCAAGCGAATGGTTGAAAAGAAGCTGTTGACGCTGGCTGGTGTTGTGGGGATTCTGGCTTGTGGTGCTTGCTTTTTGCCGCCGTTGCCACAGTATAAGCCGGTGCCTCCGCCGATTCGCAATGGGCTTGATGGGGTTCAGAACATCCGGGTCGAGGTGGCGAATGCCTCTCCATCCCATCATCTGGATTCAGCCGATCTGGCGCGGAAGATCGCCGACGCAATCAACGAACAATCGTGGAAGACGAGGGTCAGCGCTGACGTTGGGAAGGAAGCGGGAGGCGAAGATGCGGTTCTGTCCATCGCAGTATTAAGTGAGATTGTGGAGTCAACGCCACAGGCGAAGACCGGACGCATGACATTCCTCATCGAGGATTCGGCGACACTGACGAGACTGGATGGCGCTCTGGAGTGGCGGGAGACGGAGGCCGGGAACCTGATTGACTGCAATGTTGCGACAGAGAACCCAACAGATGCCTGGAAGGAATCCGGCTTAGTGGATGGCATGGACAAGGCACTGAGCGACAGGCTGGTTCTCCGCATGTTTTATTGGCGTTGATTCCACCGATGACTTCGACGGCATCATGAGCTGGTCGCTTGAAAGAGATTGAATGCATGGCGACGCGAGAGGATTCGAATGACTGAGAAACTCCGGCCTTATCTATTTTATGACGTGGCGATCTCGATCTGCACGACTTGTTACAGGCGGGTGGACGCCAAGATTGTCTTTGAAGACGGCAAGGTCTGGATGCTGAAGCGATGCCCGGAGCATGGAAGCCAGAAAGTTTTGTTAGCTGACGATGTGGACTACTATCGGCGGGCGCGCGAAGTATTTATCAAGACGCCGGAGCAGCCGATGGTCTATAACACGCCGGTGAAGTATGGGTGTCCTTATGACTGCGGGCTCTGTCCAGATCACGAGCAGCATAGCTGCCTGGCGCTGGTGGAGATCTGCGATGCGTGCAATTTGACCTGTCCAATTTGCTACGCGGGCAGTGGGCAGCACAGGAGCGAGTTCCGGACGCTGGCGCAGATTGAAGCGATGCTGGATTGCGTTGTACGCAACGAAAAGCAGCCAGACGTGGTGCAGATCTCCGGCGGGGAGCCGACCTTGCATCCGGATTTTTTCCGCGTACTGGAGATGTGCAAAGAGCGGCCCATCCGGCACCTGATGGTGAATACCAACGGGATCAGAATTGCGCAGGACGAGGATTTTGCCAAGCGCCTCGCCGGGTTCATGCCGGAGTTCGAGCTGTATCTGCAATTTGACTCGCTCCAGCGCGAGACGGTGATGCGGTTGCGCGGCGCAGATCTCCGAGAGATTCGCGAACAGGCGCTGGAGCGGCTGAACAGGCTAGGGATTTCAACGACTCTGGTGGCGACTGTCGAGCGCGGCGTGAACGACGGCGAGTTGGGCGCGATTGTGGATTTCGCGCTGACCCAGCCGGCTGTGCGGGGAGTGACCTTTCAGCCCGTGCAGCAGGCGGGACGCGTACTCGGCTTTGAGAGCGCGCGGCACCGTTTGACGCTGACCGAGGTGCGGCGGCGCATCCTGGAGCAGACGGACGTCTTCAAGCCAGAGGATCTGATTCCGGTTCCCTGCCATCCAGATTCTCTGGCCATGGCATACGCGATCAAGATGGGCGGCAAGACGATTCCGCTCACCGGGATGGTGCCGCCGGAGGTGCTGATCGACGGGGCGAAGAACACCATTGCCTATGAGCGGGAGGCGGGCTTGCGTGAGCATCTCTTCAAGCTCTTTGCAACCAATCATTCGCCTATTGCGCAGGCTTCTACGTTGCGCGAGGTGCTCCGTAGCCTGCCCCGCGAGTTGCTTTGCTGCCTGCCCAAGGTGTCGCTGCCCAAAGATCTTGGATACAAGGATCTTTTTCGCGTACTGATTGTACAGTTCATCGATGCGGAGGCCTTCGACGTGCGCAGCGTGAAGAAGAGCTGCATTCATATAGCGCATCCGGACGGGAAGAGGCTGATTCCCTTCGACACATTCAATATGTTCTATCGCGGAAATCTGGAAACCACGCGCCTGGCTGGCCTTCGCGGCGAAGAAAAGGATACGCTGTCATGCATGATGTAATCCAACGCATTGCGAATCAGTCCATCAATCCATCTTTGTTCCTCTTCGGAATGAGCACTATCTATTTC
>JBAPYY010000076.1:0-13149 GCA_049284975.1 Occallatibacter sp. | reverse complement strand
GTATTTGGATCGATGCCGCGTAGCGTGCCAGTTTGGCGAAGCCTTCTTCATGGGTTAGAACCCAGTCAAAATCGCGACCTCTTCGGCCCGACTGAAGTCGCGCCCTGACACAAGCTTGACTTGTGTGGAGATTTCTCTCCTGACGTGGCCAGGCGAGTTACTGTCGGGAATTGGTTTGCACGGGGCTGAGCGCCGCGGTCCAATCTGCGGGCGAATCGACAATTACGTCGGGTGGGTGGGCGGCGAGGCTGTCGGGTGCAAGGCCGAAGGTGCAGCCCACCGACCAAGCGCCGGCATTGCGCGCCGTCTCGACGTCCACCTTACTGTCGCCGATCATCACCGTTTCTTCGGGCTTGGCGCCGGCTTCGCTCATCAGCGCCAGCAGTCCCTCCGGACTGGGCTTCTTGGTGGGGAAACTGTTGCCGCCGTAGATGCTCAGGAAATAGGGAGCGAGGCCGAGGGCCGCGCAGATGTCGCGCGCCGGGCGAACGGGCTTATTGGTCAGCACGGCCATCGCAATGCTCTTATTTGCGTCTTGGCCGGCGGGCAGTTCGTGCAACTGCTTGAGCGCTGCCAGCGCTTCAAGAACGCCCTCGTAGGCGTAAGTGTAGTCCAGCTTGTGCTCGCGATAGTAGTCGAGAAAGAATGCGTAAGCCTGGGCCAGCAACTCCTCATCCGCATCAGCGCCGCCTGCGGCAAACGCTCGGCGCACCAGCACCATGGCTCCGTTGCCGATGAAGCTGGCGACGGTTTCATCCGGCAGCGTTTGGCGCCCAAATCGAATCAGGGTCGCGTTGACGCTGTTGCACAAGTCCTGCGCGGAATCGATCAGCGTGCCGTCGAGATCGAAAACCAGCAGTTTGAGAGAAGCGATGGGAAGGGGTCGAAGAATATGTAGCATGAATTTAGTGTAAAGGGAACGGAATCGTCTTTCACTACCCCCTGGGGCGGATGCGATGATGGTTTTGTGGCCGGCGGGACAACTGCGCTATGGAATAGGAGAATTTTAGTGAAAGAGAAGTTATTAATACTTGCGGCGGTTTTTGGGCTTTGTCTTGGCCCGGATTGTCTGATTGCGCAAGAACAGGCTGCGCAAACGGCAAGCAGGGTGAGCACGTTCGAGCCCGCCGAGCACATCCCCAATCTTGATGCGCTGAAGGCCGAACTCAAACAGTACCACGAATGCACCTGCAAATGCGGCTGCTACGCCAAAGACCTGGACCATCAGGCGGACGAGGCCATCGCTTTTCTGCGCAGACGCACCGCGAATCGCAGCCCGCAGGAAAAGCTTGCGCTGGTGCTGGACATTGACGAGACCACACTCTCCAACTACGAGGAAATGGAGAAGGCCGGATTTGCCTATGACCCGGTCGTCTTTCACGCATGGATAGAGTCGGCCAAAGCTCCCGCGATTGGGGGTACTCTGCGGCTTTATAAGGAGGCGCAGCGGCTGGGCGTGACAGTCTTTTTTATCACCGGCAGATCTGAGACAGAGCGTGAAGCCACCGAGCAGAACCTGCGCGCGCAGGGATTTCAGAACTGGCAGCGATTGTTTCTACGCTCAGCAGCGCAGAGATCCGAGGCGATGGAAGTCTTCAAGTCCAGCTCGCGGACGGCAATTGTTGCGGGGGGCTACAAGATTGTGCTCAACGTGGGCGATCAGTGGAGCGATGACAAAGGAGAGCCGCAGGCGGAGTTCTTTGTAAAGTATCCTGATCCGTACTATTTCATTCCTTAGCCGGGACGTCTAAGAAAAAATTGGCGAGACCCACGCAGGAGCGATGAGGGCCTCGCCGGAGGAACAAACTTGTGCGCAGGAACTGTTGTGTCCGACACGGACTGCGGATAGCCTAGTGGATGCGAATGCTGCCCGAGCCGGTTTCGATTCGGACAGTAGGTCCGCCGCCATTGAGCGTGCCGCTTACGTGGTGACGGTTCGATTCGCCGTGCGTGACCATATCGCGGTCGGAGTGAATGCTGCCTGAGCCGGTGGAGGCCTCAAGCGCAATCCCGGCGCCGCCAAGCCAGAGTTCGACGTTGCCTGAGCCGGTCTCCAGTTTCCAGTCAGAAGATGGCGTTCCGCCCACTTTAATACTGCCCGAACCCGTGCCAGCACGCAGGCCGCCGTGCAGATTGCGCAGCTCGACGTTGCCAGAACCGGTTTGCGCTTTCACATCTCCCACGCCCACTTGCTCGGCATAGATCGTGCCGGAACCGGTGTTTGCGGTGAAGCCGCCATGGAGACCTGTGGCGTGAATGTTTCCAGAGCCGGTGGAGAGCCTGGCGTTTTGGCCCACGCCATCAACAATAATGTTGCCCGAACCGGAGCCAGCGTCGAGAATTGAATTTTCCGGCGCCTGAATTTCATAGTCGATGCTGATGTTGCGGAGATTCTCATGGTGTCCGCCGATGCGCACAATGTTGCCCGTTTGCTCGATGGGAGGATGAGCCGCGATCTCCCGCACCTGCTCGTCGTTGCCGCCCCAACTGGACCGCACCTTGCCGAAGATGTGCACCTGGTTGTCGGCGCCGCGGGTCAGGTGAATGTTGCCCGAGCCGGTGGCAATTGACAGCTCGACGCGCCCGTTGACAGACAACGTGCGATCAAAAGTAGCCTCGGAAGCCATCGCCGGAACCGCAGCCAGCGCCAAAGCCGCTGTGGCCAAAAATAGAATTTTCATGGTGTACCTCATTGCACCCTCCAAAGCCCTTACGCAGTCCGTTGCCCTTCGGTTCCAATGGCAGGCTGGGAGGCTCGTGAATATCTTCGCAAGTCGTGCCGGCAAACAAAGATTCGCTCAGGGGCAAGGCGTGTCTGGCGAATCGACCACATCTTTCAAGCAGGCAAACATGTGGCGCAGGGGCTGAAGCCCGATTCATTTTGCTAGCCTTTTCGGCACGACTGAAGTCGTGCCCTGACACAATTCTCACTCGCGCTTAGGACCTTTAGTGATAAATCTTCGAATTCTTTGTTTTACCCGCATTAAATTGTTGACGAAAGCATTTAAAGATTTGGTAAACTTGCCGCGAGGTAGCCGCCTCGCCCGGGGCGGTTCGTAAGAAATTCCCCTCTCAAGTCGCGATCGATCCAGCCAGAAGCCAAGTCTGAAGGAGAACTCTCTATGAGCCCGCAAGCAAAATCGCGCACGCAGTTGGCACCCGACAAGGTGCCTTTGACAGAGTCGCAGGCAGCCATCCTCGGCTCCCTTACCGGAATCGCCACATCGAAACTCAAAGGCCTTTCCGTATCTGAGATTGCCACTCAATACCAGTGGCAGATCGACCCCAATTTTTTGTTGTTCGTACGTGTCTGCGGCCAGGTCGTCAAGCTGGACCCCGCCACAGGCAATTACGACCCTGTCCCCTTCGCAACCGTCTACGCGGAAGAAACCACCTGTTCCCTGCTCGGCTACTTCCCGCTGGGCCTGCACTGGGCTTGGTTTTTCCCCTTCCTCTGTGAGACGCACGCGATTGCACAGACGACCACCGACCAGTGCGGCAACTTCTGCATCTGGGTGCCGCGCTTCATCATTGAGTGGATTCTGCGCTTCCGCATCGAGCGCATCTGCTATCTGCAGCTCTTCAACAAGCCCACCGTCTCCAGCATCATCAACTATCTTCAGGGCAATCCAGTTGGTCCTGGCCCCGGACCCGAAACGCAGTCCACGGTTTCGCTGACACCCAATACCTCGCTCTACCAAAAGGCAGAGCAACTGCTGGGCACAAAGGTGGTTCACCAACTGGCCGCAGTAGGTGCCTCCACGGCCTTTGGCGCCGCCAATCCGGGCCAAGCGGCGCTTCTGGCGCGGCCGGCATTTCCCGCGGGCCTGGCGCCGGCGTTGCCCAAGGAGCTGAGGGTACCGACCGCCGGAGCCAACGCGAAACAGCACCTGACCGCAGTCCGGAACACTCTGGCCACCAACCTTGGCCTGAATGCGAAACAACTGGAAAGCTTCAACCCGAGCGTCTACTACGGCCCCTTCCTCCGCTGCTATGA
The DNA here is from genome assembly GCA_049284975.1 of Occallatibacter sp. GTDB lineage: Bacteria > Acidobacteriota > Terriglobia > Terriglobales > Acidobacteriaceae > Telmatobacter. The sequence continues at coordinate 9,152 of JBAPYY010000076.1, read as the reverse complement.
CATCATCGTTCCGGAGTGGGTGCCGATTCTTGAAGTGCCCGATATTTCCTTCCGCGTCACCCAGGATGTAAATGGAAACGGAACGCAAGAGGTTATTTACAGCGGCGGGCCGTTTGATGTGCCATGGGGAAACGTCTCGAATGTGACCCTGGTCGCCTCGCCCATTGCGACCTCCACCCCCAATTGCAATACCCCGAATGTGGTCTGCGGCAATGTGCCTGCGCTTCAGTATGTTGGGCTGATGCCGCTGGTTAATCCGCCGTTGCCGACCGCGCCGTACATCAATGCGACGACCGGCTTTGCAACCCGTCCTAACCCGCCTCATCCCGGCGGTACCCTGACAGAAGCCGGTGTGCCACCCTCGACCGCGCCCTATTGCGAGACACTACAGATTTATGGGTGCACAAACGTGAGCAAGGCCGCTTACTACCGTCTGCGCTACACGTACACGGCTCCGGGCAGCAGCACAGCATCTGCGCTGACGCCGTTTACAGGGCTCACATGGCCGCTTTATCGCGAGGTGGGGGGAACACTGGAAGAACAGTGGCCGGTTGCCGACTCGAGCGGATGGTATCCCGTAATCATCCCGGCCGATGGATGGTTCCCCAATTCGATGGTTCTCGAATGGGACACAGTTAACTCCGCCTACAACGCCAATGGCCTGTACACGATTCAGCTTGAAGTGGCCAACAGCAGCAAGACGCTGATTGCCACCTCTACACCGATCGGGTTCTATGTCGATAACTCCGTTCCGGTGGTCTCTTACACTGCCATCTGGAGCTTCAACTCGAACTTCTCCGGCGCGCAGCCCGTGCCCACGGACGATTGCGTAGTGATTGACCGGGGAACTACGCCCCAGGACGTTTACGTGCAGCTCACTTACTCTGTTGTCGCCAATCACCTTCAGTCTGTGCAGGTGGGCAGCGGAGGATGCGATGGCGGAGCCACGCTCTATCCCGTCGCCACAACGCCGGCGCAGATTGCCGCTCAGTTGGCCACTGTGCAGCACTGGTATGAGGATGCCGGCGACAATACCGTCCCCAATGTCGCCACGTACGTGATTAGCGCTTCACAGCCGCAAGGGGTTTACAGCTTCGACGTCTACGCCGCAAGCCGAGCCTTCAACCCCGCCGGCAGCGACGCGGGGCCACTGGACGATTGGAATTACAATCCCACTTACATCTGGACTGAACCGTCCTTTGCAATTGCGATTGTGAATGCCTGATGTGGCGCGGGTTTCGGATACCGAAGGAGGTCTGATTACGAACATCCCGTGTGACAGACATTACCCCCGGGGCTAAAGCCCGCGTTGATTTTGTCGCACTTCGGCACGACTAAAGTCGCGCCCTGACACAAAGCCGAAGTGCTTCCACATGCTCTTAGGAGTCTGTCAATGGCCATGGAACCATGGTTCCGTTTGACGCTGGCCGTACTTGCAACCTGGCGCCTCACCCACCTGCTGGCAGCGGAAGATGGGCCATGGGAAATTATCGCGAATCTGCGCAAGGTCCTGGGAAACAGTTTCCTGGGTAAGCTGATGGACTGCTTCTATTGCCTGAGCCTGTGGGTCGGGGCTGCGGTCGCCTGCCTGCTGGCGAATAACTGGAAGGAATGGCCGCTTTACTGGCTGGCACTTTCAGGCGCGGCTTGCCTGTTGGAGAGGTTGACGGATCGTTCAGCTGACCTTCGGCAATTTCCGCCGAGAGAGGATTGAGAGATGAGTTGCTGCGGCAAAAAGCGCGAAGAACTCCGGCAACGGCGAATGACCTATGTCCCGTCGAATTTTGCGCCGTTGAGCTCCGCACAGAATTTGACGCCCGTGGTTTTCAAGGGCACGGGGTCTTATCTGGTAACCGGCGAACACTCTCGCAGTGTTTACCTCTTTTCCCAAAAGCAGCCGGAGCGCTGGATTGATGAGAAAGATGCCGCGGCCCTGCTGAGGACAGGGCTTTTTCAGGCGAAAAGCTGAAGCGGATTGGGTGCCGCAGTGGATAGGATTGAACCCCGAATGACAGCGCTGTTTCGAAACTTGCCGGGACCTTGCGGAGAGTTCCCTCAGGGGCTAAAGCCCGGGATATTATTCGCTCTTTATTGGCACGGCTAAAGCCGTGCCCTTTCAAGACATCGGATCGATTGCGCTGCCGGAGCCGTGCCCTTTCAAACCGTCCTATTAACCCTGCAGCGAATGCCGTGCCCTTTCAAAACAGCTGACTGGTCTTGTTGCTAAAGCCGTTCCCTTTCAAAGCCGTCTACGATAAATCTTCTTCGCGAGATGCTATTCTCACATGCGAGATGCACGGTCTTTCGCTGCTTGAATTTGTCACTGTGGGCCTGCTCATTCTGGCCAACGCATTCTTTGTGGCCGCTGAGTTCGCGCTGGTATCCATTCGCGACACACGCATTGAGCAGATGTTGACCGACGGTGTGCCCGGCGCGCGCGCTGTCCGCCGCCTGCAACACGATTTGGACTACTTTTTGCCCGCCGTACAGCTTGGCGTAACCCTCTGCTCGCTGGCGCTAGGCTGGATTGGCGAGCCGCTGGCGGCCAACGTTCTGATGGGCTGGATGAGCGCGCTGCCCTTCACACAAGCTCATGCGCTGGTGTACGCCAACATAGTCGCAGTCGCAGTCGGCTTCGCCCTCATCACTTATTTTCACGTGGTGGTGGGCGAGTTGGTGCCCAAGTCGCTTGCACTGCGCCGCGCAGAGGCTCTGGCAGTAGCCGTGGCCCCAGCCATGCTGGTCTTCATGGCACTGGCAAGGCCTGCCGTGAGACTGCTGAAGAGTTCAGCCGCAGTGATTCTGCGCGGCTTTGATATTCCTCTCACCGAGCGCGCCCAGGTTCACTCGCCCGACGAGCTCAAGCTCATCGCCACCGCCGCGCGGCGCATGGGCGTTTTGCCCGAGTTTCAGGAGACGCTTATCCATCGCGCCCTGGAATTGGAAGATGTGCCCATTCGCGAGATCATGACCCCGCGACAAAAGATTTTTGCGCTGCCATCGAATCTCCCTATCGAAGCGGCGAGCGCACAGGTCATCGAGCATATGCGCTCGCGCGTGCCAGTTTACGACGAGACTCGCGGGCCGGAGCACATCGTTGGCGTCGTTTACTCCAAAGACCTTGCCCGGTTGATTTTTTTCCGGGCAGCCGCTCCGGTGGTCGAACTCAAACTTTCTCAGGTGATGCGCGAGGTGATGGTCGTTCCTGAAACCAAATCTGTCCTCGACTTGATCCGGGAGTTTCAGCAGCGCCGCCGCCAGATGGCCATCGTGGTGGACGAGTACGGCTCAACTGTGGGCCTGGTCACCGCCGAGGACGCAATCGAGCAGCTAACCGGCGAACTGGAAGACGAATTCGACTCGCCTTCCCTGCCCGTTCTGGCTACCGCCGGCGGCGCGCTGCTGATGGACGGCGGCGTGAATCTGCGCGACCTGGAAACCCAGATGCAGTGGGACCTGCCGCGCGACGGCGGCGTGGAAACATTGGCAGGATTTGTTCTGATGCGCCTCGGGCATATTCCCAAAGAAGGCGAGGCCATTACTTATGAGGGCCGGCGGCTGACGGTGGTTGAGATGGATAAACGGCGCATCGCGAAGATTCGCGTAGAGCCGGTGGGGGAAAAGGCGACAACAACGCCAGGCACGGTTACGAAGGATTGAACCACCAAATACTTATCACCCTGAGCGGAGTCGAAGAACCTGCGGTCGCATTTCATGCTTCGAAAGGGTCCGATCTGGTAGGCCGGGGTTTCAACCCCGGCAAAAATCGCCTTTTGTTTTTAGAAATAAATCCACGCGGCTTAAGCCGCGTAGGAAGGGTACGACCTTGTCCCGCTCTCGCGCCAGAGAAAAACTCAGAAACCATCGAATTACCGGCAATCCATAATCAAAGTCATTCTTGGATCGAACGGCGTCCGTCGTTACTTATCCGTTTTCCATTCGATAACACACGCTGAATGAGTGCATTGGCCTGAAGTCGTCAAATCACGGTCAAGTGCTGCACAGGCTAGCATTGCGAAAACTGTTTGCGTACGTTGACTGCCAAGATATGTCATATGTCTCGCCTGTTTCAGCCTTATCTCAGTAATTCGGATGCGTTGAATAGGTCAGCTCAGCCTATCGAGGCCGCCCCTTTTGTAAAGGCGCAATTCGCTCCGAAAATCACTTTTGTATGTCAGCCAAAGCGCTGGTTTGTCCGCCAGAACTCGGGCCAGCCTTTGCGAGGCGGACCGCAGACGAAGATGTCAGGGGCGTCATCGCTCTCTTCGTTGTGGACGCCGAGCGAGTTGCCGTTGTGCCCCGCCAACCGGCACGACGTGAATTCGGCATCCACCCGCCTTTGCGACCACCCGACGACGATCAGCGTAGAGGGCTGTTGCTCCGGATAGGTCCGCAAATAAAACGAATTGGTCAGGCTAATGGGAGGCGGCAGATGGTAAGCGGGTCCAAGATTCTCAATCGCTCCCGCTTCGCCATAATTGCCAACAAGGATACCGACGTTCAACGACTGATCCGCTGGAAGCGAATCGCGAATGCCGGCAACGGCTTTGACGAGTTCGTCCCAGCCGAACTCCTCGCGCAGGTCGGAGCTCTTGCTCAGGGCAAAATCGCGCAGCGAACCACTGGACGCAAGAGGCACATAGCTGGCAAAGAAGTATCCACCGCAGAAAACCAGCCCGGCAAAGAAGACAGCTTCGACTCCGTACCGCACATAGGCGGAACGCTTCGTAAGCCAGCGCACGGCAACGACCGCGCCCATCGCAACCAATACGGGATACGCCTCTGCGACGTAGTAGAAGCGTCCCTTGTTAATCCAGAAGAGCGCGACCGGGAGAACGTACATCCAGGCGAGCATGCGATAGCGGCTGGAACGGAAAAAGGCGATGAGGCCGGCAATCCAGAGCGGCGCCGCGAACGGGTTTATATCCAGAAGAAATTGATAAGTCCAGTATCCAGCGGCGCGACCCTGGCGCACGTCACGCGCATGGATGGATTGGAGCATGTGATAGGAGACAAAGTCGTGGTGGATGAGCCAGACGATATTGGGCAGGAACAGGATGAGCGCAATCGCAACACCGCACCACAACCATCTGCTGCGTAGGTAACGGCGCGCGGGGGTGAGAATAAGTCCGGCAAGCAGGCCGGCGATGAAGAAGGCTATCGAGTACTTGGTGAGCAGGCCCAGGCCGATGGCGGTGCCGATAGCGATACACCAGCGAGGGTCCTCGGACTTCAGCAACCGGATGATGAACCAGCAAATGAGTGTCCACCATAAATAAGAGAAGGACGTGTACTGGAAAACGGTGGAAATGATGATGAGGACCCCGGAAAGTCCGACCGAAAGAGCAGTAGTGACCTGGGCAAGCCGATTCCCGCCGAGATCGCGCGACATCAGGCCGCTGACCAGGATAACGATTGCCTGGGCGAGGACCGAGAAGAGACGCAGGCCGGCTAGCGAAAGGCCGAAGAGGCTGAAGCCGATATGCTCAATGAACGGAGTGAGAGGCGGATAGGCAACGAAACCCCAGTCGAGATGACGTGCATCGGAGAGGAACTGCAGTTCGTCACGATCGAAGCCGTAGCGGCCGTTGGTGAGGATATGGATCAGGGCGAAAGAGGCCGCAATAGCTATGAGAAGGGCCGTGTCGCGGCGCGCAGTGGAGGCAATCGAGCCGTCGGCGGGCGAGATCGAGCGGTCGGTGGCAAGAGGAAGCATAGGGGTTCCACACCTCAGGAGAGCTTACGTTGGCGCGAGGAAATCGGTTCCCGGGCAGAAGGTAACGGTGATAAAGCTTCACGATATACGCCCGCCACCATGAGAGCGCAGCGCCGAGGAGGTGCAGGCGGGTGGCCCCGATCCCGGGATATTTCCAAACCACAAATGAGGGTGCCCCCGGTCCCTCGCGTTCGGGGACCGGGGATGCCACAGGCCTCAACTCGGAATCCGTTCGCGATGCTCCCGGTCAGTCCCGTTAAGCGCCTAGTCGGAAGCGTTTGCCGGGCAATCCAGAGCCATACTTGCCGCCCTGCGGAAGGTCGCTGGCTGCACCGCAGGTGGCTGAGCACTGATCCCTGCCCCTTGTTTTCTGATCTCTGAAATATTTTCAAAACGTTGCGGTTAATTATCGAGTAAACATAGTAACAACCTCAACAGAATGAATAGGTTCCACGTGGAACACTCCGGCGATTTCTAACCCCTCTTCCCTGTTCCCTGTCTCCACACCCGGAAATTGCCCACCTTTGCGTAAAAATGCTCGCTTTCTACGGAGAGCTGTTTTCGCGCGTTCCGACGTCGAATCCAGTAACCATTTCGCCGGTTTCAGTCGCATTTCAGATCGATAATCCGGGCGTTGAACTCGCCGTCTTCGCCTACCGCTAATAACCCTACCGTCACCGGCAGGCGAAAACGGCGCGGGCCGCAGGAGCCAGGGTTGAAGTAGAGCACGCCTTTGCGCGTGTAGAAGTTGGGCACGTGCGAGTGGCCGAAAAGCACGGCGGCAAATTTTCCGGCGGCTGGGTCGAGGTGGAGCGTGGTCAGATCGTGGAGCATGTAAACGTAACGGTCCGCGATGAGGACCACATCGGTCTCAGGCAGTTCGGCGCAGGGGCCTTCTCGGTCTACGTTGCCGCGCACCGCTGTGACCGGAGCAATCTTGGCAAGTTCCGTGAGAACGGCAGGCTTGCCCACATCGCCGAGATGCAGGATGCGCTCGACGCCGGCCAGTGCGGGACCAATCTCAGGGCGGAAGAGGCCATGTGTATCGCTGACAATGCCGATTTTCATTCAGACCTCATCGTAGGCCGGGTGCCTGGGGTGTATCGACGTTAAAAATTAGATTCGGCAAGGCAAGAATACAGCGACAAGTGCGGCAAAGTGGGGTTGAATTGATTATGGGCATCTCGAGGCTTGGTACGATTTTGTGTTTGGCACTAGTGGTGCCCGTGGTCTTGGCGCAGACTCCTCAGGCGCGGCCTTCGCAGATTCGAAGTTCATACGCCATTCAGGCGGAAGCCTGGCAGATTGTCCAGCTGGCCAATCAGGCACGCGCGCAGGCTGGGGCTGGGCCGCTCAAATGGGATGCTGCGCTGGCTGCGGCAGCACGCGCGCATTGTCTGCGCATGGCCGCAGAAGGGGTGATCTCTCACCAGTATGCGGATGAACCGGAGATTTCAGAGCGCGCCGCGCAGGCCGGAGCGCACTTCAGCGTGATTGAGGAGAATGTGGCGATTGCTCCCAATCCGGCCTCGGTTCACAACGCGTGGATGCGATCCGCAGGCCATCGCGCCAACCTGCTGAACCCTCACGTGGATCGTGTGGGAGTGGCTGTGGTGGCAGGCCGGAATGGGCTTTATGCCGTGGCCGACTACGAGCGCGCCGTTCTGGTGCTGACGCAGGCCCAGGTGGAGGCCGCAGTTAGCGGAATGGTTTCGGCCAGCGGAATCGCCGTATTGCCTGACTCGACTCTGGCTCGCTCCGCCTGCGCCGCAGACGAAGGAGTGCCCCACCCTGCTTCAGGAGCTAGACCCCGGTATGTGATGCGCTGGCAGGACGCGGATCTGACCCAACTGCCTGAAGATTTGGCAGACAGCCTGGCCTCGGGAAAGTACGCCCGGGCGTCTGTAGGCAGTTGCCCGACGCAGAACCTGGAAGGCTCGTTCACGGCCTACCGATTGGCTGTGTTGTTGTACTGATTTCCCAAGGCCTTTTCATGGAAGGCCCTAGCTTCGTTCCATGGGCGAGGGGACTTTGACGGAAGCCATTCCCGCGGCTGTTGCCGCCTCGATGCCCAAATCAGTGTCTTCAAAGACCAGGCAATCGGCTGGCGCTACGCCGAGCCTTTCGGCAGCCAACAGAAATGCATCCGGAGCCGGCTTGCCGCGCGTGTAGTCTTCCGCGGCGACGATGGTTTCGAATTTATCGAGCAAGCCGATCGCGGTGAGCGATCCGACGACCGAGTCTCGCCTGCTTCCGGAAACCACGGCAAATGGAATGCGGCCATGTTCGGCCTCAATGTGTTCGAGCACCTCGGGGATTGCTTTGAGGCGCGGGAGCTGTTCCAGATAGAGAGCTTCCTTTTTTGTGGCGACTGCATCGATGGGCATCTGGAGCCCGTGAATCTCGTTCAGGTCGGCAATGATATTGCGGACGGGCTTGCCGCCCCACGAATAAAAGAGATCCTCGGCATAATCGCAGTTCCACTCCGCCAAAACCATTTTCCAGGCAATGTAATGCAAAGGCATGGAGTCGGCGATGGTGCCGTCACAGTCGAAGAGATAAGCGCGAAAGGCGCCAGCAGGGAGTTTAAGTTTCATGCCGCGCAACTGCTCTCGGCAGAGCCGCCTTCGCCGGGTTTGGTGGGTTCCATGCGGAGAGCGTTGTTGAAGCGGTTGAAGTAGTTGAAGAGGCCGATGGCGCAAAGCAGTTCGACAATCTCTCCCTCCGAGTAGAAGCCGCGCAGTTCGGCGAATTGCTCATCGCTGACTCCGTTGGCGTCGCGCGTGACGGTTTCGGCCAATCGCAAGGCGGCCTTTTCGGCGGGTGTGAAGTCGTTGCGCCGGGGCCATTCGGCGAGATGAGAGAGCTGTTCGTCAGACCAGCCCAGATTTTTCGCGAGGATGGTGTGGCTAGCCAAACAGTATGGCGTAACGTTGACCTGGCTAGTGCGGACGATGATCAGCTCTTTGAGCTTGGTTGGGACCGTTCCGGTGGAAAGCACTGCGCCGAAATGAGCCTGCATGGTGGAGAAAATCTCAGGCCGGTGCGCCATTACCCGAAACATGTTGGGGACATTGCCGCGCAGGGCAAAGATTTTGTCGTAGAGCGTGGCCATTTCAGGGGTCACTTCGCTGCGTTCAAGGCGGGAAATCCGGGACATTGATTCTCCTTGTTCCTATGGTATCGCCTGCGCGTGTTTTCGGCGCGCGGAGTGGCAGGGCAGGAGCTTGTTTCGAGCGTCGACGGCCCGCAAGCAGGCATGAAGCAGAGGATGAATCCGCCACGATTCGTCAATTTTTTGACGCGCATCGCGCTCTCTGCTAACTTGGTAATGGAGAAATCGTTTCAAGGCACTCCTCAGTAGCTCAATGGCAGAGCATTCGGCTGTTAACCGAAGGGTTGTAGGTTCGAGTCCTACCTGAGGAGCCAATATATC
>JBAPYY010000075.1:0-2293 GCA_049284975.1 Occallatibacter sp. | reverse complement strand
GCGCTGCTGGCCGGTATTCCACTGGCACTGGGCCAGGGCATGGGTTCGGAACTGCGCCGACCGCTGGGCATTGCCATGGTTGGCGGATTATTGCTGAGCCAGGTGCTCACGCTTTATACAACACCGGTTATTTATATTTTCTTTGATCGCATCGGCCAACGCTTCAGCCACGCACCGAAGACCATCGAACCAGGCGACGAACCACAACCGGCGGAGGGATCATGAATATCTCTGCCCCCTTCATCCGCCGGCCCGTAGCCACAACGCTGCTTACGGCAGGCATCGTGCTTGTCGGGGCGATCGCCTTCAATGTCCTTCCGGTTTCTCCGTTGCCGCAAGTCGATTTTCCGACGATCTCGGTTTCATCCAGTTTGCCGGGTGGAAGCCCGGATATTGTGGCATCTTCTATTGCGACGCCACTGGAGCGTCAGTTCAGCCACATCGCCGGCATAACTGAGATGACCTCGTCAAGTTCACTGGGCAGCACCTCGATTACGCTGCAGTTCGATTTGAGTCGCGACATTGACGGGGCGGCGCGTGACGTGGAAGCGGCAATCAATGCCGCGCGAACGTACCTGCCGGCAAATCTGCCCGCTAACCCAACTTATCGCAAGGTGAATCCCGCTGACGCGCCCATTATTATTTTGGGACTTACTTCGGATAAGTATGCCAGAACGACTCTCTATGACGAGGCGTCGTCCGTCATCGCGCAGAAACTATCGCAGATTGCAGGCGTTGGACAGGTCGTGGTCGGCGGAGGCGCCAGCCCTTCAGTACGAGTGGAAGTCAATCCTACGTTGCTCAATAGCCACGGACTCACAATGCAAAACATTCAGTCCGTATTGAGCCAACAGAATGCTCATGAGCCGGCCGGTCAGATCTCAGATGGAGATACGACCGCGGATATTGTTACGAACGACCAGATTTCTCATGCCTACCAATTTAGCCCGCTAATAGTCGGGTACAGTAATGGACAGGCCATCAGGCTATCCGACGTTGCCGACGTCACGGATGCTGCGCAGAACCTTCGCACAGCAGGCTATCTGAACGGCGTTCCGTCAATCCCCGTTATCATTTTCCGCCAGCCGGGCGCCAACATCATCGACACTGTCGATCGAATCCGGGCCGAGTTGCCGTCGATTGAAGCGTCTATCCCGCAAGGCATAAAGACGACGGTTGTTCTTGACCGCACCACAACCATTCGCGCTTCTGTCAGCGATGTGGAGCGCACCCTCATTCTCTCCGTGATCCTGGTGATTCTTGTCGTCTTCATCTTTCTGCGCAACTGGCGGGCCATCCTCATTCCCACCGTCGCCGTTCCCGCATCGCTCGTAGGCACATTCGCCGTCATGTACCTGTTCGGGTTCAGCATCGACAATCTCTCTTTGATGGCGCTGACGATCTCGACCGGCTTCGTTGTTGATGACGCCATTGTGGTGATGGAAAACATTTCTCGCCTTCGCGAGTCAGGAATGCCGACGATGAAGGCCGCGCTCGAAGGTTCCAGAGAGATTGGGTTTACCATCCTGTCGATCAGCATGTCGCTGGTTGCAGTTTTCATCCCGATTCTGCTTATGAGCGGCATCGTCGGCCGCCTGTTCCGCGAGTTTGCGATTACGTTGTCAACGGCCATTATTGTGTCGATGCTGATCTCGCTCACGACCACTCCCATGATGTGCGCCTATCTGCTCAAAGATGAGAGGACGATTAAGCACGGACGCATGTATCAGGTAAGCGAACGGGGGTTTACATGGATGATCTCCGTGTACAGTCGCTCCTTGAGGTGGGTGCTGGAGCACCCGGCTCCCATGCTGACCGTCTTGCTCCTCACGATCGCGTTGAATTTTTATCTGATAGACATTATTCCCAAAGGCTTCTTCCCGCAGCAGGACACGGGGGTCATTTCAGGAAGCGTGCGGGGACCGCAGGACGCATCTTTCCCTGTGATGAACAACTCGATCGAGCAACTAGTGAAGGTGATCAAGGCCGATCCGGCTGTTGCGAATGTAATTGCGTACACGGGCGGCGGTGGCTCAACTAACACAGGCAGCATTAATATTGCACTGAAGCCTCTGAATGAGCGCAAGGTTACTGCGCCGGCGATTATCGATCGCTTGCGGCCCAAGCTGAATAAGCTTCCAGTTGCTTCGGCCTTCCTTCAGGCCGCGCAGGACCTGCGAATCGGAGGACGACAGAGCAACGCACTCTACCAATACACAATTCAGTCAGATAATGTGGCGGATCTTGCGCATTGGGGCCCGATACTTCTTGCGGGGATGCAGAAGCTTCCCGG
>JBAPYY010000074.1:0-3086 GCA_049284975.1 Occallatibacter sp. | reverse complement strand
CTACTTTCCCTACGCGCAGGTGGAAGCGGGCGTGCTGAAGACTGCCGCGCAACTGTTTAAGATCGAGTTCCGTCGCTCGACGGCGTCAGCATGGCATCCTGCGGTTTCAGTCTTCGAAGTTCTCGACCGTGGCAAAAATGTGGGTCGTTTTTATCTCGACATGCACCCGCGCGAGGGCAAGGACAAGTGGTTTTCCGCTGCGCCGGTGGTGACAGGTGTGCGCGGACGCGCTCTGCCCGAGGCCGCGCTCATCTGCAATTTTCCCCCAACCGACGAGGGCGATCCTGGATTGCTGCAATACAGCGATGTGGTGACGTTTTTCCACGAGTTCGGCCACTTGATGCACGCCATTCTGGGCGGGCATACTGAGTGGGCCGGACTGAGCGGCTTTGCGACGGAGGGCGACTTCATCGAGGTACCTTCGCAGATGCTGGAAGAGTTTTTTCGCGACGAAAAACTCTTGCAGGCTTTTGCGAAACACTACCAGACGGGTGAAACCCTCCCATCGGAAATCATTCGGAAGATGAAGCTGGCGGGCGCGTTTGGGCGCGCCGACTGGGTTCGCTCGCAGCTCTACTACACCACGCTCTCGCTCGACCTGCACGATCGCAACCCGGCTGGACTGGATCTTGACATCGTTACGAAGCAGCTCTACCAGAGCCTTCAACCCTGGACGTGGCTCGAAGGCAACCGCATGTATGCGAGCTTTGGCCATTTGACCGGTTACTCGTCGAACTACTACACGTACGCTTTTGACAAAGTGATCGCGCTGGACTTCTTTGCGCAATTTGATCCCAGCGATTTACTGGGCTGCGAGGCAGGCGGCCGTTATCGCAAACAGGTGCTCGAACAGGGCGGGTCGAAACCAGGACGGCAGATGGTGCGCGACTTTCTGGGACGCGACGAAGAGTTTTCCTCATTCAGCACGTGGCTCAATGAGGAGTTTGAAAAAACAGGGCGCAGAAAATAACCGGATGGAGCACAACAATGAACGCAGCCGATTTTCGCCGCATCGCGCTGAGTTTTGAAGGTGCGGAAGAAGGCTCGCACATGGGCGCGGTGGACTTTCGCGTGGGCGGAAGAATCTTTGCCACGCTGGCCTCAGTGATCCAGGGCTATGGCAATCTGATGTTGACCGTCGAGCAGCAGTCAACATTTGTCGCGGAGCAACCTGACGTCTTTGTGCCCATTCCTGGCGGCTGGGGCCGAATGGGCGCGACGCATATTCGACTGGCCGAGGCCTGCGAAGACCTGCTCACCGGCGCCCTGCGCACAGCCTGGAAGCTGCGTGTTGAAAAGAATCAGAAGCCCGCCAAGAAGAAAAGCTCTCCGTCAAAATCTCGGGAAAAAGGAAAAACCAGAGCGGCGAAGCGCCCTTAGCCTGCATCTATTCTTGCAGCTTGGATTTTTTGTAAAGGAGATTGAAATGAAGATAGGAGTTCTAGGATCGGGGGACGTGGCGCAGGTGTTGGCGAGCGGCTTTCTGAAGCATGGCCACGAAGTGAAGATGGGCAGCAGGACGCCGGATAAGCTGGCGGAATGGGCAGCGCAGAATCCCGGAGGTTCGACCGGCACGTTTGCCGACGCTGCTGCCTTCGGAGAACTGTTGGTTCTTGCGGTGAAGGGGACGGCGGCAGAGGACGTGCTTCGCCTGGCCGGCGCAAAGAACCTGGCGGGAAAGACCGTAGCGGACGCGTGCAATCCGATAGCGGACGTGCCGCCGTCCAACGGCGTGCTGAAGTTCTTCACCAATCTCGATCAATCTCTCATGGAGCAGTTGCAGCGCGAGTTTGCGGGCGCGAATTTTGTGAAGGCGTTCAATTCGGTGGGCAACACCTGCATGGTAAATCCGCATTTCGACGGCGGCAAACCCACCATGTTTATCTGCGGCAACAATGAAGCCGCGAAGAAACAGGTGAGTGGGATTCTGGATCAATTCGACTGGGAGACTGCGGATATGGGCGGCGTGGAGGCTGCGCGCGCTATTGAACCTTTGTGCATGCTTTGGTGCATTCCGGGTTTTCTGCACAACGAGTGGACCCATGCGTTTAAGCTGCTGAAGAAATGATTCGACGGTAAAGAGCGCGGCGGCTAACGAGCCTGCCACGCTCATCCGCTATGATGAATTCGCGATGGCAAAGACACAGGATTTTAATGGCAGATGGGCGCTGGTGACCGGAGCCAGCGCGGGAATCGGCGCGGCGCTGGCGCGGGAGCTGGCGAAGCACGGAGCTAAACTCATCCTCACAGCGCGCCGGGTTGACCGGCTGGAGACACTGGCCGGTGAGCTGAGGGGCAAGGGCACAGAGGTTCGCATTGTTGCAGCTGATCTGAACGACCCCGCAGCGCCGCAAAGGATCTTTGACGCCACAGAAGGCGCAGGTTTCGCTGTTGACATTCTGATTAACAATGCGGGTCTCGGCCAATACGGCGCGTTCGCGCAGAGCGAGATGGCCCAGGAGTTGAGCCAGGTGCGCGTCAACTGCGAAGCCATGGTGGGGTTGGCGCGGCTGTTTGTTCCGCGCATGGTTGAGCGGAAGAGCGGCTGGGTGCTGATTCTTGCATCGACCGCCAGCTTTCAGCCCGTGCCGTATATTTCGACCTATGCGGCTACCAAGGCATTCGACCGCTTCTTCGCCTTGGGATTGGCAGCGGAAGTGGCCCGCTTCGGCGTCAAAGTCACAGCGCTCTGCCCCGGACCTACGGAAAGCGAATTCTTTGACGTAGCCCATGCCGGCGCCTTCAAACGCCGCGGTATACAGCCTGCTGAAGACGTGGCGCGGTTGGCAATCGAAGCCCTGGCACGAGGGCAGCGCACGATTATTCCCTATTTCCGAGGCAGGCTCACCGCCTTTCTTGTTCGCTTCCTGCCAGTCAGGTTGATTACCCACTATGTCGAGAAGTCCGCAAGGCCAGCCTGACAATTCCGCACGCCGGAGATCAACGCGCAAACTTTGATTGGAGCGGAGTCTCTATTTTCCGTTCCCTTTTTCTCGCTCTCTCGATTACGATTGAGCGCATGAATTACTTTCTCTTCAAGACTGAACCCGATGTATACTCCTTCGACGATTTCCTTGGCGACAAGG
>JBAPYY010000073.1:0-4006 GCA_049284975.1 Occallatibacter sp. | reverse complement strand
GTGCCAACGCTTGTACTGCCGCTACTGCTAACCGTATTTATTGTGGTGCGAATCGTGCTCAAAGTGCCCGTTCCCATCGAGCAAGCTATGATTTTTCCCATGGCCGTAGTACCTTCGCTCTTCGGGCTGTGGAACATGCTCTGGCTTGCGTCGCACGAGAGCACGCACCTTCCCATCGGCCTGCATGGAGCTCTGTTGCCGCTGCTGATGGCGCCCGTGGGCGCGCTCGTAGCCACCAGCCTCGGAGTGCTTTCGCTAGGCTCTCACAGTGCTACATGGTTTCAGGCTTGCGAGATTCCCTATGCGCTAATCGCGCCGTTCTTCCTGGCCGCGCTGGCCGGCTATTACCTGGTGTGGAAATACATCGTGGGCTTTTTGAACCGCGTGCTGGGCATTGCATGAGGTGTTGCGCGTCCCCATCCTCCACTCCAAACTGTCTACCAAGGCGTAGTTGTCTCATAAGACGCGGCCTACGATAACGAATAAGGAGACGGCGATGAGTTTCGGAAATCTTCAGTGGCTTTTTCCGATTGTCGTTACACTTCACAATGCGGAAGAGGCCCTATGGCTTCCAGCCTGGTCGAAACGAACTGGCTTCTGGCACACCCCTGTTGCGCCAGGTGTCTTCCGTTTTGCCGTGTCGGTCTTGACGGTTCTTGCTTTCGCTATCACCTGGCTGAGCGCAGAATCGGGCAAACAGACGGTGTGGACCTACCTCGTCTTCGGATCCATGGTTGTCGCGTTAGCCAACGTCCTGATTCCGCACGTAGCGCTATCTGTGGCGCGGCGCAGCTATATGCCAGGTGTTGCTACGGCTGTGGCCTTGAATCTTCCGGTCCTGTCTCTGCTGGTAGTGATGGCTCTCAAGGAAGGGTATGTCTCGGGCGTGAAGGCAGCGGAATATTCCGTTGGTATGGCCGGTCTCGTCCTACTCTCCATCCCTGCGCTCTTCAAAATAGGAAGGACCTTGAACTTCTAAGCGCGGCTAACTCTCCATCACCGCACCCAAACTGAAAACGCAATACTGCTGGCGCGCGAGGTTGTTAAGCCACGCTCTACGCGCCGCGATTGAAGAAATCCTGAAGTCCGGCGCGCTGGGCATGAGCTGCCATGGCAGCTTGAATCTCCAAAGCCAAAGCCAGCGCTTCGCGGCCCTGGCGCGCGGTTACGCGAGGCTGCTGGCGCGTGTGCACCGATTCGAGGAAAGAAAGAATCTCCAGGCGCAGCGGTTCACCGGGAGTGACCGCCGGCTTGGAAAAACTCAAGCTGGCTTTCGATTCAGCGGGACTGGTGAACTGCGCGATCACCGCCGGATCGATCTTCGCCATAGCGGCAAACTGTGCAATCAATGCCGGGTCGATTTTGCTGAGGTCGATCTTTCCCGACGCGATTCCTTCTGCAATCCCAGGCGGTAGCATTGCGGCAACCTGTGGCGGCAGCGACGCGATCAGTTCGGCCGGCGAAGACTTGCCTGCGCCCTCATCCACGCGAATCACCAGCAGATCCTGGCGGGCATAATCGATGGAGACGTACTGGCGCGGCTCAAAGAAACGCAGCTTGCGAACGCGCTCGGTGGAAACGCGCGAAGCAGTAAAGTTGGCCACGCAGCCCGAATCGAATTCGACCCGAACATTGGCGATGTCCACTTTCGGCGAGAGAATCGGCAGCCCCACGGCGCGCACCTCGCGCACCGGCGAATTCGCAAAGGTGAGCACGACGTCCAGATCGTGAATCATCAGGTCCAGCACCACGTCCACGTCCAGCGAGCGAGGCGTGAAAACGGACAGGCGGTGCGACTCGAAAAACATGGGGCGGCGCAATTGCGGCTGAACCGCCAGCACTGCGGGATTGAACCGTTCAAGGTGGCCGGGCTGCAATATGCGCCCGCCTTTGTCGGCTCGCTGAACCAGATCATCGGCTTCTGCCAGAGACGCGGCAAGAGGCTTTTCGACGAGCAGATCGAGTCCCGCATCGAGCAATACGGAGGCGACCGCATGGTGATGCACGGTGGGAACTGCGACCGTGGCTGCGTCGAGATGAAGGTCGGCGGCCAACAACTCGTCAACGGTGGCGAAGACAGGAATAGAGTATTTGGCTGCAGTCTCCGCGGCGCGGGCCGCGTCGGGCTCGACTGCGGCAACCAGAGCGACAGGCTGGCCGACGGTTTCCAACTCGCGGTAAACGCGCAGGTGGTTCTTTCCAAAGGCGCCGGTTCCGGCAACGGCAACACGCAAAGCTGCATCGCTCAAAGCGGGGCCGTCCATCCTTGCGGAGGCCTGTCTGGCAGCTCTGTCCCTTTGCTGGCCGGCTCCGCCTTGACGGCCTTCAGGCAGCGGCCATAAAGCTCAAGCAACTGATTCACATGTTCCTCGGGCTTGGTTCCGGCGGCTCCGCTGAACCCGGTCGAAGGCGCGGCAGGGCGGCCTACGCCAGCCGTAACGGATATGAACTTGAGCAAATCGAGAGCGATATCTTCATGGCTCCGTGCGCCGAGATTCACGCTGGGTTGGGCATCCATTTTGAAAAATTCTCCAAAGAGGATGCTAGCAGATTTAGCGAGTGCATCTCATCTCCCGCTCGGTCTGCGCCATAGTCCAGGGTCTCGCTGTAGTCTTGAAATCATGCGGACGGCCTACATAGGAATGGGCGGGAATCTGGCGAGTTGCGCGGGCGCTCCGGAGGCGACGCTGTCGGCGGCGGCGCTGCGTCTGGAGTCATTGGGCCGGGTTGCGCGCCGGTCGTCGCTTTACTCCACCGCGCCGGTGGGGTTTGCCGCGCAGCCGCGATTTGTGAATGCGGTTCTCGCGCTGGAAACAGAACTGGAGCCGCGCGAACTGCTCGATGGGCTGCTGACTATCGAGAAGGAATTTGGCCGTGACCGTTCGGCTGGGATTGCAAACGGGCCGCGCACGCTGGACCTGGACATTCTGCTCCTTGGCGATCTCGAAATCCGCTCGCCTGAGCTGTTGATTCCGCATCCCCGGCTGACACAGCGGGCGTTTGTGCTGACGCCGTTGAATGAAATTGCACCATCGGTTGTTGTGCCCGGCTGCGGGAAAACCGTGGCGCAATTAACGGATTCCCAGGTCTCAGAATCGAGACTTGATGCACCCGGCGATTCCGAGGCTGTGGTGCCGGTTGAAAGCGATCGCTGGCCGTCCCGGTAAAATCGTCTAGTGAGCCTCGAATTCAGCGTAAGCGCAACAACCGAAGCCGGAGGGCGGCGGGGACAGATCGATCTGCCGCACCGCACAGTCCAGACGCCGGTCTTCATGCCGGTGGGCACAGCAGGGACGGTCAAGGCCGTTGCACAAGACGTGCTCGAATCGCTGGGCGCGGAGATCATTCTCGGCAACACCTATCACCTTTACCTGCGCCCCGGTCATGAGGCAATCCAGCGCATGGGCGGGCTGCACCGCTTCATCAGTTGGCCGCGAGCGATGCTCACCGACTCGGGCGGCTTTCAGGTTTTCAGCCTGAGCCAGTTGCGCAAGGTCACGGACGAGGGCGTGCGCTTCCGCTCGCACCTGGACGGCAGCAGCCACTTCTTCACTCCCGAACATTCCATGGACGTGCAGATCGCGCTGGGCGCGGACATTTGCATGGCCTTCGACGAGTGCACTGAATACCCCGCCGACCGCAGCCGCGCCGAAGAGAGTTTGCGGCTGACGATGGCCTGGGCGCGGCGTTCACTCGATCATTTCCGCGCGCACCGCGACGAGGTGGTATGGCGCGACGAGTTAGGCGGGCGGACGCAGAGTTTGTTTGGCATTGTGCAGGGAGGAATGTATCGCGACCTAAGGCGCGAGAGCGTGGAGCGACTGGTGGAGATGAACTTTGACGGCTACGCCATCGGCGGTTTGAGCGTAGGCGAACCGCGCGAGCTGACCATGGAGATGATCGCCGAGGTGCTGCCGCTGTTGCCGGCCGATAAGCCGCGCTACGTGATGGGCGTCGGCTATCCCGACGAGATCGAGCAATACGCGCGCATGGGTGTGGACATGAT
>JBAPYY010000072.1:0-4692 GCA_049284975.1 Occallatibacter sp. | reverse complement strand
GGTTGGTCCCGGCAAAGATGACCATGGTGGGCGTGTGGGACACGGTCGGGTCCCTGGGAATCCCAGCCGCTTTTGGGGCGGTCGATCCGTTGCTCTACGGATTCCTCGACACGAGCCTGGCGCCCGAAATTCTGAATGCCTACCATGCGGTTGCCGTCGACGAGCGCCGCGAAGAATTTCCCGCGACGCTTTGGACCTCACCGCCTGCTCAGGGCCAGGTCCTGGAGCAGGCGTACTTCTGCGGCGTTCATTGCGATGTTGGAGGCGGTTATGCCGATGATGCGGGCACGGGCACCGCGCTCTCCGACATCACGTTTAGCTGGATGATGGCCAGGGCGCAGGTGTTGGGACTGGTATTCGATCCGGGCGTCCTGGCTAAGTACCCTAGCCCCATCGATAAAAAGGACGCTCTGGACACAAAACATGAGTCGTGGAGCCCACTCTGGCTGTTTCCGAAACTGAGGACAATTGCCCCGGACGCAACTCTCGCCAACAGCGTAGTGGTCCGCTGCCAGAATGACAGCACTTACCGGCCGGGCAATCTAACCCTTGTGAATGGATCGCCGGCGCCGACTTACGGAACTGAGGTCGTTGTCGCCTAGCAAAGAAGTTATGTTGATTGCACCGGAATTGAAGTTCAGTGCCAGCTTTCCATTTCGCATGGACTGAGGTCCGGCGTTTGACTGTGAAAAGGAGACGGACGCGTAATGACGGTGACTCGCTTTCTTCATCTCGAAGTTCTGGCGTTTCTATACGCCCTCGCCGCGACCGCCTTCTTTCAGATTCTCACTGGACGCATTCAGTCAGCCGGTCTTTTCTCGCAGAGTGGCAGCGGGGGACAGACTAGCCCCGGACGCGTCCAGTTGCTGCTGGCTACGATTGCCACGAGCGCGACGTATCTGGCACAGGTTGCGAACGTGACGAACGGAAAGATGCCCGATGTGAATGTGAACTGGCTCTACGTTTTTGGTGGAAGTGGTAGCGTCTACGCTCTTGAAAAAGCCTGGGCTGCATGGAATCAAAGGAAAAACAAATAGGAGGAAAGTGATGGGAGTAACACCAACTGCAAGTAATTTTGTGATGAGTTTGTGTGGTTACATCTTTTGTATTTTCTTTGGAGCGCTCGCGGCCACAATCCTCATTTGGATTTGGCGGGGAAAAATCACTCTGAATGCATTGATCAATGAGGCAAATGGACAGGCCAGCATGTCTCGCTTTCAACTGCTCATCTTTACCTTCGTTATCGCCATCAGCCTTTTTGAACTGGTGGAGAAGCGCACAGATGGCAACTTCCCCGAAATCCCTCAGGGGGTGCTGACCCTGCTCGGCATCAGCGCAAGCACATATGCCGTGGGCAAGGGAATCTCCTATAGTCAGCCGGATCTATTGGGACCTCAACCCCCAGGCGGGAATGGCGCTGGCGGTCCGCAGCCTCCTGCACCTGCTCCGCCAGTGCCTCCAGCTCCCGCACCACCTGCAGCCGGGAACTGAGATGAAAGACCTTGGCGGCGCGCGCATACTACCTCCCCGCGCGCCAATTGAATATGCCTTCCATCAACTGAAACGATCGAGACTCCGCGATGCCAAACAAACCGACCAATAGAAATCCTGGCAAGAACATGGCAAGCGCAGTTGGATCCATGATCCCGCTTGCCATCGCTCTGGCTCACGGCGCCCTGACTGGAGCTGCGCCCCAACAGACCCAGACCGCTCCGCCGCCAACAACCCATCCCACCGCCATGCTTGGAATCGCGCAGTGTGGCGGCGGTACCCCCGATTCTCCACCATGCCAGGCTCCGTATCCAATGCTGACAAAGGGGCACCCGGTGACGTGGTGGTTCGTGTTCAAATTCAACGCCTCGGCGTTTCCCGGTTGCGGGTCGAGCGCCACTCGAGCCTGCCCGTTTGGAGGCTCGCCACAGCCATACTCTTCGTTTGGACAGCAGTTTGCGTATGCCAGCAGCGACGCGCCAACTTTGCAACAGGGAGATGGATGCACCGGCGACACAACCAGCGATCCGGTCGGCGCGACATTCGACGAAGTCTACAACGGCGCGTTTCATTACGTCATTTGGAACGACCAGTTCTACGACGACCCTGCTATCCAGGGTTGCAGCCAGGAGTGTGGCTCTCCCTGGGGACACTCCAAAGGGATGGTGGCCTGGAACGATGCCGGCGAAGGTCTCGTGATGCAGGTCTCCACGCCCTCGTGGCCCGCTGCAGGAAATCCGAAATTCCCCCGCAAATCCGACGGCAACACGCTCGGTTGCGTCAAGGATAACGATGTCCAGGTCAGCCAGCATTTTTTCGCGCTCCGGCTGAACAAGGACGATCTCGTCAGCGTTCTCGAAGCGCTTGGCAATGCCAGTGTTGTCACCGACGCAGCCAACAGTCAGATCGTCAGCAACGGAGGCCCTCCGGACGTCCAGCAACTAGTGTCGAAGCTGGGCGTGAAATCTTCCAGCACAACTTACACGTCAACTGCGCTCTCCACCGGCGTGCAACTCATCTCTAAACCGTCTAGCCTCCACGTGCCGCCCTGGCAGATGGTTTCCGCCGTGCTTGGCGGTGTTCCCTTGCGCACAGCCACATGGTGGGCGACTCCGGAAATCTACTCGACTGACTCGACAACCCCTGTTTCCTGCTGGAGTCCCTCTCTCAAAACTCCGGGTCCGGTCCAGATTGCAACCACAGGAACCTGGGCAGGCAAGACCTTTGGCCTTACCGGCGGATTGGGTACCAACTTCAACCACGCCAAACTTGGCGTCTCCACCTCGGGCGCTAGCCAGTATGCCATCTTCGGCGATATGAATCAGCAGGGCGCACTATCCGGGACAGACTGCTCCAGCAGCCAGAATGGCCGCGGCGGTCTCTTTTATGTCTTGATCGATCCGCAACTGTCGGCGAGTCTTTCCAGTCTCATGACCGGCGACACCGCTCCGACTGCTCCCGCCGCGCCTCCGGCTAAGTGACTTTGCCAGGCTCGATTTGACAGGGGATTGTCTGGAATTTAAGAGGAGGTTCAGGATGGCTAACCAGGTTGTGAATTACGACGGCAGCATAACTGCTTCTCCACAACAACTCGCCTATCCGCAAACCGTCGCGGACATTCAGGCGATTTTGCGCGACCCAGTGACTTATCCGAGCCCCGTCCGCGCCGTGGGAAACTACCACTCCCTCACTCCTTGCGCTTCATCGCAGGGCACCATGGTCAATATGACAAAGATGAACCAGGTGGTAGCGATCGACAGCACAAACCTGATATTTACCGCCCAGGCTGGTATGCAGATTATTGACGCTGCAAATGCTTTGCGTGCTCAAAAGCTTCAGATGATGCTCAACATCGAGATCGGCAACATGACGCTAGGTTCGGCGGCCTGTTGCCACAGCAAAGATGCTCTCGACGGTATCCAATTCGGCCAGGTAAGTTCCTATGTCACGCAGATGAAGTGGGTCACGCCCACCGGCGATCTTGCCGAAGCCTCTGAAGCGGATAACCCCGGCCTGTTGCACCTGATGCGTTCGAGCTATGGTCTCTGCGGCATCGTTTATGAAGTGACTCTGCAAATCAAAGCGATTGAGGCGCTTCACTTCACTTACCTCCCGATCGCGGCCGACCAGCTCACCCAGGCGCAGGTTGACAATCTTCTCGACACTTCCGAGGGCCTGATTTGCTGGACGGTGAATAGAACTGCGATTTTTCAGCAGCGTTCTGTTGTTGCGCAGCCTGGAATTCTTTCGTCACTGCTGGCAGACGTTCGCCGCTTTCTCTGGAGCTATGCGGGCGCCCATGCGGGTCAGCTAATCGATCAATTCATTACTGATCCCACGCTGCGCAACGCCCTTCAGCAGGGAGACTTCGATGCGGCGAAACTGCTTTACGGCAGTCTGCATCTTACGGGAGGCATCACGTTGCTCGCTCCTGACAAGATCATCAATTACGACAGCACGCCGGCCAACGCCAAATATGCTTTCACGTTCTGGGCATTTCCGCGCTCGCAATGGCTGACTGCCTACCTTGCATACCTTGACTTCGCCGATCAGTACTTCAAAGACACGGGCTTCCGCTGCAACATGCCGCTGGGCTCTTACCATATTCGCCAGGACGCAAGCGCGCTGCTGTCGTATACGCAGGATCAGGAAATCTTTTCGCTCGACCCCATTCACGCGCCGACCGACCTTGGCGCATGGCAGGCCTTTCTCCAGGCGTTCAATAATTTTGCGGCGCAGCGCAACGGCATCCCCTTGCTGAACCAGAGTCCCTTCGTGACGCAAGCGCAAGTTGCCGCAGCCTACGGATCACGCTGGCAGCAATTCTCGGACGCGGTTCGGAGCGCGGACCCGGGCGGTCGCATGTTGAATCCTTACTTCGCCGCCCTTCTGGCGCCGGCGGCTCCTGCAAATTGATAGCCTGTCCGAAGCTGACGCGCCTTCCACTTGCGCAGCCGACTCACTTTCCAATGCAGAAAGTCGAAAAGATAAGATTCAAAATGTCGTCAGAAGTGGTCTGCCCGGTCAGCGAGTCCAGCGCCCACAGCGCGCGGTAGAGGTCCAGCAGAATCATCTCGTGAGGAATGGAATTTGCGTTGGCTTGCGCAGAGTCAGCCAGAGCGATCAGAGCAGCGGTGACAGCTTGCTTGTGACGCAGGCTGGTTAACATGCCAGGCTCGGCTGAGGCTCCGCCGGTGGCCA
>JBAPYY010000071.1:0-2663 GCA_049284975.1 Occallatibacter sp. | reverse complement strand
GCTGCGGGCGATCGTCTTGCGGCGTCCACTCAATGGGCTGATCGGGCGCAGTCGGCAATTTCTGGCCGGCGAGGGGACGAAACTCCGCCCATGCTGCAAGTATCTCTTCGCGCGTGGCCGGTTTGCCGAGTTTGACGCTGACGCTTTCAGTGTGGCCGTCTTCTACCGCGACACGATTGCAACTCGCGCTGATGCGCGCCGCGAGCGGCGTAATTGCGTGGCCTTCGAGCTTGCCCAGCAGCTTGAGTGTCTCGGCCTCCATCTTCTCTTCTTCGCTGCCGATGTAGGGAACGACGTTGCCGAGAATATCCATGGACGGCACGCCGGGGTAGCCCGCGCCGGAAACGGCCTGCATGGTGGTGACCATAATCTGCGTAAGTCCGAAACGCTGTTCGAGAGGCTTGAGGGCCAGGACGAGACCAATAGTGGAGCAGTTCGGATTGGTCACCATGTAACCGCCCGAAGCCTTGCGCGACGCCTGCTCTTCGATCAGGCCGAGGTGCTCGGCGTTGATCTCGGGAATGACAAGGGGCACGCTGGGAGCCATGCGGTAGGCGCTGGAATTGGATACGACGGCGCATCCGGCGTCGGCAAAGCGCGGCTCAAGGTCGCGCGCGATGGCGGCGTCGAGAGCGGCAAAGATGATTTTCGGCGCGCCATTAGGCTCCGCGGGGGCGATTGTCATATTGGCGATGCGCTCGGGTAACGGCGTGTCGAGACGCCACTTGGCGGCCTCGCCATATTTCTTGCCACTCGAACGGTCGCTGGCTGCCAGCCACGCAACTTCGAACCAGGGATGGCGCTCCAGAAGCTGGATGAAGCGCTGTCCCACCATTCCGGTCGCGCCCAGGATGCCGATTGGATATTTGTTTTTCATGGCCTTGAACATTCAGTGTACAGGAGGATGGGTTCCTGGCCGCAATATCCTTAGCGGTTTGAGGGCAAAAGATCGGCTCGCGTCACTTCGTCGGCGGTGCTGCATTCGGCCTGACGGGGTTCGCGCATCCTTCTCCGACGACTGTTTTCCACTCCCGCACGTACCACCGCTTCACCAGGCCGTTTTTGACATAGGGATCGGATTGGGCAAACTTTTCGGCGACTTCAGGAGAGTCGCCTTTGAATAGCAACAGCGCTGCGTCCGCGGGGTTATCGAGCACGCCGGCTAACACCAACTCTCCGCACTCGCTTGCCTTCCACGCCATTTCAAGGTGCGCATTGCGGAACTCCGCGCGCCGGGCGACGTAGTCTTCGCCAACTTCGTAAAACAGTAAGTAATGCATTTGAAAGCCTGATTTCTGCTGATGCGGAGTTTTTGGTTGTGTGACTATTTCATCGCCGCCAGCACTGCGTCGGCAAACTGTGTGGTTCCGGCCGTGCCGCCCACATCGCGAGTGAGGGTTTTGCGCTCGGCATAGACTGTTTCGAGCGCCTTGTGCACGCGGTCTGCGGCGGCTTCTTCGTCCAGGTGGCGCAGCATCAAGACCGCGGATTGCAACAGTGCTGTGGGGTTGGCGATATCCTTGCCCGCGATGTCGGGCGCCGAGCCGTGCACCGCTTCGAAGATGGCGCAGTTGATGCCGAGATTCGCGCCGGGCACAAGGCCCAATCCGCCCACCAGGCCCGCGCAGAGATCGCTGACGATGTCGCCGTAGAGATTTTCGAGCAGCAGAGTGTCGTATTGGTAAGGATTCATCACCAGTTGCATGCATGTGTTGTCGATGATGTGTTCGCCGTAAACGATGTCGGGAAATCCCTCCGCCACCTGGCGCGCGCAGCGCAGAAAAAGCCCATCCGACAACTTCATGATGTTGGCTTTATGAATGGAGTGAATCTTTTTGCGGCCGTGTTTGCGGGCGTATTCGAAGGCGAATTTGGCGATGCGCGTGGAGCCTTTTTCGGTGATGACCTTGATGGCCTCCACCACGCCGGGAACCACTTCATGCTCCAGGCCCAGGTACTCGCCCTCGGTGTTTTCGCGCACGATGATCAGGTCCACGCCGGGCCAATGCGTTTGCAGGCCGGGAAGGTTTTTAATCGGGCGGAAGTTGGCGAAGAGATCGAATCTTTTTCTCAGCGTGACGTTGATGCTCTTGAAACCGCCGCCGATGGGGGTTGCGACCGGCCCCTTGAGAGCCACGCCGTTGCGCTCAATCGATTGATAGAGCGCGGCGGGAATGTATTCGCCATAGATTTCAAAGGCCTCTGCTCCGGCGGCGTAGCGCTCCCACTCGAAGTGGACGCCGGTGGCCTCAAGAATGCGTACGACGGCCTGCGTGACTTCGGGGCCGATGCCGTCGCCGGGAATCAGGGTTACTTTGTGCGTCTTGGATGCTTCGGTCATAACTATATTCTAAACTGTCACTACTATGCGCAACTTCGTATTCGCGACTCTGTTTTTCGCCATCGTGTTGATATTCTGCGCGCACGCTGCCAACGCAGCCGATGCATCTGCTAAGTTGCAAGAGGCACGACACTTCCTTACCGGCGACCACAAAGATACTGGCACGGCGAAGAAGCTGCTGCTCGACGTCGTACAGTATCCCGGCCAAGTGCAGGATCCTGATTCCTTGTGTATGGCCTACATATATCTCGGTTACATTGAGGATCGCGATAAGAATCGCGAAGCTGCAACCGGCTGGTACGCGAAGGCCGCTGCAATCGGC
>JBAPYY010000070.1:0-2093 GCA_049284975.1 Occallatibacter sp. | reverse complement strand
GTATACGGATGGCGCTTGGCGCGGACGATTCATCGACGCTGCAAATGATTTTAGGGGAAGCTCTGAAGGTGACCATGGTTGGTATCGGAGCGGGACTGCTGCTGGCGATCGGGCTCGGCCAATTGTTGGCGCGCTTTCTGTTTGACATCCGGGGCTTCGATCCGTTGGTCCTGGGAGCAGCTCCCGTGCTGCTCGCGCTGGTCGCTTTGTTCGCCTGCTACGTGCCGGCCCGAAGAGCTGCGCGGGTCGATCCGATGATCGCGCTTCGGTATGAGTGAAGTTGCTAGTCTCCTGTCCTAATGGTTCGTGAAGGAAGTCTTGTGGGGCAGACGCCCTCGTCTGCGCCGGACCCCTGTATGGACCGGGGACATGGTTAACACTTTGATCCGGGCACATGGTTAACACTTTTGAGTCCGATCAATCAATCTAAGGATTGATGGGATGGAAAGAGACATGTGCAATGGAAGAGCGGATGAAGTTTATCCACGAGTGGCAACGAGGAGAAGAATGGTCGTTTGCCGAACTGTGCAGACACTACGGGGTGAGCCGCAAGACGGGCTACAAATGGAGGGACCGCTATGAGCGGGATGGAATCGCGGGGCTGACCGACCGGGCCGCTTCTCCGCACGCGCATCCCAATCAAGTTAGCCAGCGGGTGACCGACGCTCTGATCGAGGCGCGACAGAAGCACACCCGGTGGGGGCCGAAAAAGCTGCGGGCCTGGCTAGATCAGAGGGCACCGAGACAGCGTTGGCCAGCGGCCAGCACTATCGGGGAAATCCTGAAGCGAGCCGGGCTGACAGCTCCACGGAGACAGCACGCACGCGTGCCCGCCTACCCGAGTGCGTTGCAGGCGGCAGAGGATTCCAATCAGGTTTGGTGTGCCGACTACAAAGGCTACTTTCTGTGCGGGGACGGAAATCGCTGCGACCCGCTGACCCTCAGTGACAACTTCAGCCGCTACCTGCTGCGTTGCCAGGTGGTGGCCAATCTGGAGCACAAGTATGCGCGCGCACTATTGGAGGGAGCCTTTCGCGAATACGGAATGCCAGCAGCGATTCGCACCGACAACGGACCGCCGTTTGCCAGTGTGGCACTGGCGGGCCTATCGGAGTTGGCGGTTTGGTGGATCAAACTCGGCATTCGACCAGAGCGGATCGACGCCGGCAAACCGCAGCAGAACGGTCGTCATGAGCGGATGCATCGGAGTTTGAAAGAGGGTACTGCCATGCCGCCGGCCAAAAATTTGCGCGCGCAGCAGAAAGCCTTTCAGGCCTTTCAGCGAGAGTATAACCAAGAGCGTCCGCATCAAGCGCTGGAGATGAAAGTTCCGGCGGCGGTCTATCGTCTTTCGCCGCGACCCTACCCGAGCCGGTTGAGCACACCGGAATATGAGACTGGCCAACTGGTTCGTACCGTCGGAGCGTGCGGACGGATTCGATGGAACGGCGAACGCATCTTCATCACCAAAGCGCTGGCCAACGAACCAATCCGCTTGGAGCCGGTGGAAGACCGATGGTGGCGTCTGTGGTTCAGCTTCCTTCCGATCGGCTGGCTGGATGAAGCAACCATGCGGGTGCTGGAACTGGAGCCCGGGCCGGAGCTGCTGATAGGCGCCGCCACAGAAAGCCTGCGGCAGCAAGGAGCTTGAACTCCCTTTCCCGTTTCCCTCCGGGAAAGCCGGGGCGGGAGGGTTCCCCCCACGCCGGAAGCACGCCGCCCGCCAGCAAAAAGCGCTGTCACGCGTCGCTGCCCCGGCTCCCCCCACAAGAGGGCTGCCGCCCCCTTGTGTATCCCCCGCAGGGCCCGAGCAACGCCGGTCTCCAACTACGATAAAGTGTTAACCATGTGCCCGGTCTAAAGTGTTAACCGTGTGCCCGGCCGCACACCCCCGGGTCCGGCTCTTCGGTCCGACTCTTTCATGATGCAGGGGGCTGCCCCACCATGCGAATCTATTCGATGAAATAAGGGGACAGATGCCTTCTTAGAAAACCGATTGAGCGTTGCCTTGCATCCTGCCTTCTTGACACAGGAGAACCACGAACCTCGATTGAAAAGGTCTGGCGCCGCGCATGGCCGGGTGCGCTCAGGCT
>JBAPYY010000069.1:0-3105 GCA_049284975.1 Occallatibacter sp. | reverse complement strand
CAGCATGGTTTCCAAATGCCGCCGCAACACCGCCGTCGAAATCAACTCCGCAACCGCAGCCGTCTCGTTGCCACCGTGTTCGATCTCATGCAGCGTGGCGTAGCGCAACTTTTTCCGCGCGGCGTTTTCTCCCTCCGTCCCGCTCGTGTACCACTGCGAGGTCTTCGCATAGAGGTCCCAACAGTAGTAGTCGATGCGCTCGCCTTTTTGCTTGAGTTCATCCAGCAGCGCGCGCGTGTCAGCCAGCGACTTGCCTTCCAAATGCTGAAATCCCACCACCACATCGGCCACCTGCACGCCGGTGTTGTCGATGTAATTCTGTACGTCAACTTTTTGTCCAGCCGCGCGCAGCAGGCGCACAAACGTGTCGCCCAGAATCGCGTTGCGCAGGTGGCCGATGTGCGCGGCCTTGTTGGGATTGATGCTGGTGTGCTCGACGAGACTATGAATTCTGGGTGCCCCAGGTCCCGCATTTGGGACCTGGGAATCCGCAACTCTTGCCGTTTCCCTCACACCAACGGCCCTGTCCAGATGGGTATTGATGTAACCCGCTCCGGCAACTTCGAATCCGGCAAAGCCCTCTAGCCCCGTCAGTCCGGCTACGATCTCCGCAGCAATCACCTTGGGCGCCTTGCGCAGTTTGCGCGCCAGTTCGAAGGCAATCGGCGTAGCCAGTTCGCCAAACTTGAGATCCGGCGGAATCTCCAGCGGAATAGTCTCTAGCTGCAAATCGTATTTTGCCGCCAGAACACCGCGGAGCTGTTCCGTGAACCGTTTCTGCAATTCCAGATACACGTCTGTATGCCTCAAAAATCCTTGATTTTCAAGGTGATTTTAACAGACCAGCTATGCCGGAGCCATTCAGCGCGCGCAAACCGGAACCACTGCGCAAACTCATCTACGCGGAAAAATGCCGTAAGATTGAGAGTGTAAGCCACTTGCCCTCGCAATGTTTCGGAGGGCAAAAGTGCGGAAATACCCTACCTATGACGAATTCTGAATCCAGTTCAGCACGCTTTTATCTGACCACGCCCATTTATTACGTGAATGCGCGGCCACACATGGGCCACGCTTACTCAACCATCGTCTGCGATACGATTGCGCGTCGCAAGCGTGCGCTGGGCATCGAAACCTGGTTTCTCACCGGCACGGACGAGCACGGGCAGAAGATCGAGCGATCGGCCGCGCTGGCCGGACGGACGCCGGCCGAATTTGCCACCGCGATTGCGGGCGAGTTTCGCGGGCTTTGGGACCTGTTGGGCCTGAGTTATAACGACTTTATTCGCACCACCGAGGAGCGTCACAAGCGCGGAACGCAGAAGCTCTTCGCAACGCTGCGCGACAAGGGATTCATTTACAAGGGCTCCTACACCGGCCAGTATTGCGTGAGCGACGAGCTTTATGTGGACGGGCCTCCGGGCACGGTCTGCCCCGACTGCGGCCCCGTGACGGAGACGGTGAGCGAGGAGAATTATTTCTTCAAGCTCTCGGCCTTCGAACGCAAGCTGCTGGAGTTTTACGAAGCGAACCCCGACTTCATGGGGCCTGAATCCACGCGGCGCGAAGTGGTCTCGTTTGTGCGCGGCGGCCTGAAGGATTTGTCGGTAAGCCGGACGAGTTTTTCGTGGGGAATTCCGGTTCCCGGCGACGAGAAACACGTGATCTACGTTTGGCTCGACGCGCTGGTCAACTACATTTCCGCACTGGGCTACGGCTCCGATGATCCAAAAGATCAGGCGCGATTTGCGAAATTCTGGCCGGCGGATTTGCATCTCATCGGCAAGGAGATCAGCCGTTTCCACTGCGTTTACTGGCCGGCGTTTTTGATGGCTGCCGGCATTCCGCTGCCGCGCTCGGTGAAGGCCAACGGCTGGCTGCTCTTCGACCAGGGCAAGATGTCCAAATCGCGCGGCAACGTCGTGCGCGCCGAAACGGTTCTGGAGGTTCTCGGAGCCGACGCGTTGCGCTACTTCCTGCTGCGCGAGATTCCCTTCGGCCAGGATGGCGGCTTTTCCTTTGAAGCTTTAGTGCAGCGCTATAACGGAGACCTCGCCAACGGCTATGGCAACCTGGTCAGCCGCGTGGTCAACATGGTGCATAAGTATTTCCAAGGCGTTGTGCCGGAGGCTGGCTCTGAGACCGCTGCCGAGGCTGCGCTGCGCGAGAGCGCGGAGAAAGCGATTGCGGCCTTCGGACCGGCTTTCGATGAAATGAATTTTTCCGACGCGCTCAAGTCGCTCTGGGTTTTGGTTGCGGAGACGGACGGCTACCTGACCGCCAACGCACCCTGGAAAAAGCCCGCCGATCGCTCCGAAGCCGATCACGCTGCGCTACAGGCCCGCGTGCTGGCCACGGCTGCCGAAGCCATCCGCATCATCACCGCGCTGGTTTATCCCATCCTGCCGGATTCGGCTGCCAAAGTCTGGCGGCAGCTTGGACAGGGCGAGATCGCGGACGCGGCCAAGAAATCATTTTTGACAAAAATCGCGTGGGGCGGATTGAAAGCGGGGACGAAGTTTGGCGAACCCGCGCCGCTGTTTCCCCGCGCCGAAAAGGACGCAATCGAACGCATGCAAACGATAGAAGATCAAAACAGCAAAACCGTCATTGAAGCCGCCTCCAACGGTGCGGCCACCCACGGCCCCGCAGGCGGCGATGTGCCCGCCCGCGTCTCCGCCGCGGAGGGAGGAGGGGGTTTTAACCCCCGTGTAAAGTCAATCGAATCGAAAGGGGCTTTAGCCCCGGAGAAAGGAATGTTGGGAACTCCGTCTGTTCCTTTGACGGTTCCGACAGCGCCAAGAACTCCAGCTTTGTATCAGGGCACGACTTCAGTCGTGCCGAAAACGCAGCAAAATAAGACCGGGGCTTCAGCCCCTGAGGTACGCTCTTTGGAAAACACTTCTTCAATTCCCGCTTCTACCGCGGCCGCTCCCGCCGCCGCGCTTCTGAATCCCACTCCTCCGGCATCTGCGGCTGCCGTGGCCAGTGTGCCTGCGGAGCAGGCGTCTGCCTCACCGCAGGTGATCACCATCGACGACTTCGTGAAAGTCGACTTGCGCGTGGCACAAATCCTTGTCGCCGAGCGCGTGCCCAAGGCCGACAAGC
>JBAPYY010000068.1:0-2711 GCA_049284975.1 Occallatibacter sp. | reverse complement strand
CCTCAAGAGATCGCCCTTTCGTCTCCGGTACAAGATAGTAGGAGAAGAGCCACGAACCGATAGCAAGCACGCCGTACAGCCAGAACGTTGCACTTGGTCCCAACAGCTTCAGCAGCGACAAGAAGGTGAGTGAAACGGCAAAGTTGGCAGCCCAGTTTGTTCCGGCTGCGATTCCAGCCGCCAGACCGCGAATCTTCAATGGATAAATCTCGGCAATAAGCAGCCAGAAGATCGGTCCGAGACTGATGGCAAACGAGGCTACGTAGACCATCAGAATGATGACGGCAAGTTCCGCAAACCCGCCTCCCTTTGCGGAGAGGTGGAATATATAACCAAGTGCACCGAGACTGACGATCATCCCAGCAATGCCGGTCAGCAGCAACGGCCGTCTTCCTACACGATCGATGAGCCACATCGAGATCAGGGTCATGACCACATTCACTGTCCCAATGCCCGCGGTGGCAAGAATCGAACCTCGTATCGACGAGATCCCCGCGGTCCGAATGATATACGGCGCATAGTAGATGATTGTGTTGATGCCCGTAACCTGCTGGAAGACCGCAAGACCGATGCCGATAACCAGGGCCGGCCGAAGGGCAGGCAGGAGCAAGTCGGAGATGTGTCCGTGCAGAACCGACTCCTGCGATGTCGCCTTGATTTCCTGCAATTCCTTGTCAACGTCCTGCGTGCCTCGAATCCTTACCAATACGGCGTGGGCCATATCGAATTGCCCATGCCGGGCAAGGAAGCGTGGAGTTTCTGGGAGGAAGAGCATCCCTGCTCCAAGCAACAGACCGGGAACCACGGCAAGACCAAGCATCCACCTCCAACCGCTCGAGGGGGTGAAAGCGTAATCCGCCAGATAGGCAACCAGTATCCCCACGGTAATTGCCAATTGAAACAGAGATACCTGCAAGCCGCGCGCTTTAGCTGGAGATATTTCCGAAATGTAAAGGGGAACGACGGAGCTTGCAAGACCGATTCCCATTCCCACCATGACTCGCCCAAAGACGAGTATCTGGATGGACCCCGCGAAAGCGCAGACTAGCGCGCCCGCAATGAAGACAACCGAGGTGATAAGCAACATCTTCCTGCGCCCGAACAGGTCCGATAGCCTGCCCCCGGTGATTGCAAGAACGGCGGCGCCGATCAATACCGAGCTGACCGCAAGCTCCTGTTCAAATGTTGAGAGCCCGAAACTCCGCTTTATGAATATCAGCGCACCGGAGATGACCCCGGTATCGTATCCAAACAACAGTCCACCGATCGCGGCAAAGGTCGCGGCGATATATACATACGTCTGGCTTGTAGCGGGAGCCAGAGAAGAGTGACCGGCTACGGCCGGATCTACGCGAGTTGCATTCACTTTACACATCCTTTCTCAAAGCTGCGATAGCGTCTGATCAGAGTGTTGGTCGAGCTATATTGCTCATGCATCTTGCGTGCCTGCGCCGGAGGTTCTTTAGTTGCTGACCGGCGGGCGAACGACAGCCACCGAGCATCTCGCTCGACGAGCGACCGACTCCGCAACGCTGCCCAGTAAGAAGTCGCGGATGGTTCTTTGTCCGTGCGAACCGACCGTTATGAGATCGGCACGCCATTCAGCTGCTCTGTCGAGAATGGTCTTAGTTACATCTCCAATCAGGACTTCGGTTTGTGCTGTGAATCCCACTCTGCACAACTCGTCCGCAATCCGTTCAACCAATGCATGAGCCGGCTGTTTTTGCCCTACCAACTCGGGAGCGTAACCTTGAGCCATCTCAGGCGGAGGAACGGGCTCAACCGGTTGCAGCACGTGTAACACCAGGACCTCGGTATTCTCATGCCTAATCCCGGCCACCACGGCGCGGAGCAGATTTTCAGCAAACCCCGAATTGTCAACTGCGATTAGGACTCTCATGACTCCTCTTCCGTCGCCCGCAATGGGCCGGACGCCCATGTGCCCACACACGCCATTTGAAGCATCCTTCGCGAAATCGCCCTGTCGATGGGACGCGCCTTCGTTCCGGGAAAAGCGTTCTCCCACGGCGCCCCAAGTATCGAACGGCCACCTCGGTAATACAGGTCTTAAT
This sequence comes from Occallatibacter sp., assembly GCA_049284975.1. GTDB lineage: Bacteria > Acidobacteriota > Terriglobia > Terriglobales > Acidobacteriaceae > Telmatobacter. The sequence continues at coordinate 639 of JBAPYY010000068.1, read as the reverse complement.
TGCTCAGGCGAGATGTCCGTTATCTCCGCGTTGGAACCCACAATGCATTCAGAGATCCTGTGGTCCGGGCGGGGAGGGGGTCATGCAGCGGAGTCCCCCTCACTGACCCAATTACCTGTTGACCTCAGACATCGCCGCGAGTGGCTTGTGAGGCGGCAGCCGTTCCGATGTGTCGTACCAGAGTTGCGGACCCTCCGGATTCAGACAATCTGCTGGTCATTACCTGGAAGTGATAACCCATTACGGCCAGCGTCATTGCTGCTCCGACGCAATGGCGATAACGTGTTGCCACTGACATGAGGAACTTCCAATAGCTCCAGCGTTGCTTGCCAAACACTCCCTGCCGAACAATTGAGGTGACGAAGGCGCGGGCGTTGGCCTTGGTCATCCACCTTTGCCTGGTACTTTGCGCTCTGTCGCTTGCCTCACTGGGCCGAGGGTGGGTGCGGCTCAGGTAAAGCTTGACGCGCTCGTAGTAGGCCTCGCAAGAGTAGATCCTCTTCAGCACCGAGCGGTATCCCTCCACCAGTTGCGTCGCATCCATGGCGGGAAGGAAGTTGAGCTTGTCATCCGTATTGTCCCCGTGACCGGCATCCAGGATCCGTCCTTCCTTGCGCAAACGTCGAAACAGTTGAGTCC
>JBAPYY010000067.1:0-6391 GCA_049284975.1 Occallatibacter sp. | reverse complement strand
GTATAGCATCGAGCTATCGGCCGTCTCCGATCGCAGCCCTTAAGACCATGCTTTCGGCAGCGACCTCTTTCCCAACTCTGCGACTACCGGACAAAATTACATGGCTTTATCTTCACGAGTATTGAATCTGCTCTTCGGCCGGCCCTTGGCTAACAGCGAAGAGCGCGCCGAACATATCGGCCCGGTCGCGGGCATTCCTGTCTTCGGCCTTGACGCCCTCAGCTCTGCTGCATATGGCCCCGAAGCAGCGCTCACACTTCTCATTCCGCTCGGCCTCCTCGGCGTTCACTACATCGTGCCGGTCAGCGCTGCCATCGTGGCGTTGCTGGCCATCGTCTACTTCAGCTATCGCCAGACCATAGACGCTTATCCTCGCGGCGGCGGCTCTTACACGGTGGCCAGCCAGAACCTTGGTGAAAGCGCCGGCCTGCTTGCAGCGGCCGCTCTCATGATCGACTACACGCTCACTGCCGCAGTGGGCATTTCGGCGGGCGTTGGCGCGCTCATCTCCGCCGCCCCCAGCTTGCAACCCTATACCTTACAACTTTGCTTGTTGGTGCTCGCCATCTTGACCGTGATCAATATGCGCGGCGTCCATGACACCGGCGTGATTTTCATGATTCCCACTTACCTCTTCACAGGAACTCTTTTGATTGTCATCGGTGTCGGCGTGTGGCAAGTCCTCCACAGCTCAGGCCCGCCTCATCCTGTCACGGCGCTGCCTCCGCTACCAGCGGCCACTACGGCTGTCAGCCTTTGGCTGATTCTGAAAGTCTTCTCTTCCGGCTGCACGGCGATGACAGGCGTCGAGGCGGTGAGCAACGGCGTAATGGCCTTCCGCGACGACACGCGCAGGAACGCCAAAATCACGCTCACCATCATCATTGTCCTGCTGGCCACGCTGCTCGCCGGAATTGCTCTGCTCTGTCGCGCCTACGGCATCGCCGCCACTAACCCCGACGGTCCCGGCTACGAGAGTGTGCTCTCCATGCTGACGCGCGCTGTCATGGGCCATGGAGTCTTCTACTACATCACAATCGGATCGGTGCTGCTGGTGCTGGCGCTCTCGGCCAACACTGCGTTTGCTGACTTTCCGCGTCTAACCCGCGCCATCGCCCTCGACGACTATATGCCCCACGTCTTTCTTTTGCGTGGCCGGCGGCTGCTTTACTCCTGGGGTATTTACGTTCTGGTCGCGCTTACCGCTCTGCTGCTGATCGTCTTTGGCGGCGTCACTGACCGCCTCATTCCACTCTTCGCCATAGGCGCTTTCATGGCTTTCACGCTCTCGCAGGCGGGCATGGTGATGCATTGGAAGCGTCAAGGCAACGCGCTGTGGCGCATGGCTGTCAACGGCCTCGGCGCCGTGGCTACAGGCATCACTGCAGTGGTGGTGCTCGTCGCCAAGTTCGCTCAGGGCGCCTGGATCACCGCGCTGCTGATCGCAGTCATGATCCTCGTGATGCGCGCCGTTCATCGCCATTACGTCGGAGTGGACCGCGACACCGCGCTCGACCGGCCCATCGCACCGGCCCATATCAGCCAACCTATTGTGGTGTTACCTATTGACCGGTGGAGCCGCATCACCGAGAAGGCGCTCTCCTTCGCACTCGGAATGTCTAACGATATTCGCTGCGTACACGTGCAGGCCGGCGACGAGCCGGACGCGATCTGCGCGGTATGGGAAACCGATGTGGCCGCGCCTCTGCGTGACGCCGGCAAGTGCGTCCCCACGCTGAAGATTCTGCAATCGCCTTTCCGCTACGTCCTCGGCCCCGTGGTCGATTACATTCTGACAGTGGAACGCGAATCCACCTTCAACAAAATTTGTGTGCTGGTACCGGAGCTGGTGGTGCACCACTGGTGGGAAAATCTGCTACATAATCGCCGCGCCGATATGTTAAAGGTCATCCTGCTGCTGCGCGGCAACCGTCGCATTATTGTCATCAACATTCCCTGGTATCTCGAACGGGATTGAGCGGTCCGCCAGCTCGCTGGCCATTCGGAGGGAGGCGGGGGTTTTAACCCCCGCAAAGGGCTAGCAAAATCAATGCGGGCTTTAGCCCTGGAGGGATGTCATCCGCCAATTTCTCTCGAAATCCAGGGTCTTTCCGCAGCCCCTTCAGCCCCGGCATGAAACATTGGCCTGCGCTCACAATTTCAGCACGGCTTCGCCAAATCCAACCAATGGTGTGCGTCCCTCGCCCTTCAACCCCCGCGAAATCTGTCCTGCTACCCGGATGGAAAACAACTGTGCCAGCGCAACCACCACCAATGCATATTTCAGCGCCGCTACGCCAGACCACCAGTGAGCAATGGCGAGAAACAACAGGCATCCAGAGCTGCGTCCAATAAAGAGCGCGATTTCATGATTGAATAGATACGCGTATTCATTCCGCTTCTCCATTCGCGAGATCGCATCCACCATCTCAAACTCAATGGGATTATAGGCGAGATCCAGCAAAGGCTTGGCCAGCGCGAGACACCCGATAAAAATCATCACGCCCACCGCGTTGAACAGAAGCGCGTTGCTGACCGCACCCAGAAAATATAACGTCAGCCCGGCCGCAAACACCAGCCTGCGATGGCGCGGAGCCGTGATGCGCCCCACCGTATACAACAGGCAAGCGGTAAACACTCCGCCGATGGCCTGCGTCGCGCCCAGCGTCCCCTCCTGGCCCACCAGCACCATGATGAGCATGGCCGGCGTCGTCAACATATATCCCTGCGCCAGACCCTTCAGCACAGACAACTCCAGCATCCTTCTCCATGATGCGTGAAATCGAAAAAAGATGAACTGGCTACGGACGGGATTGCGAAAGCTTCCCCGTTCAAGCAGAAAAGCGGATAGGCAAGTAAGGCCAAAGACCGTCATCGCCACAATGCGATAGGCGCTGTTGGCGCCTCCGCCTAACCAACCCGAGCGGGCAGCGCCGCTGATGAACCAGCCGATCATTGCCGGAACCGCGACAGAGGCCAGTGCGGCAAAGAACAGCTCGACTCCGTAGTAGTAGTTACGATTGCCGTCACTGGTCGTTGTCAGAGCCAGAAATCCTCGATTCGCCCAGAAGAGGCCGGTGGCCAATCCCATGGCCACTCCCGCGGTCGCGACATCCATCAGCGTCAGCACGCCCGAGCGCATCAAAAGCATCATTGCCATTCCTGACAACACCATCCCGACGGCGTACAGATGCTTCGCCTCAATACGGCCCATCAGGATGCCATTCAGATAGAACGCTGCAGGCGTGGCCGCGTACAGCGCCAACTGATAGGTGACGACCCTGGCGACATCGTGCGAATTTCGCATGACATACGCCGCCACAAAAACCTCAAGCACCGGCAGCACGAAAGCATAGATCATGTTCGACACGAGCAGAATCTGCATGGAACGGGAACAGCCTAGGAAGACCTCAAACTCCCTGCGCACGCTGCTCATGCCTTCGCTCCCCGTGTTGTGAAAATGCATGCGCTGCCCGGCCGCTCTTTACACCGCGAGCGTTCCTCGTAACCTGGGCAATAGACCATCAAATCAATATATAGGGGCTTGCCTCGCGGCAGCATCAAGCAACCGGTCCCAAAAAAGACAGTTGACAACAAAATCCTGATAGGAGTAACAATATTCCCGTGCGCAATCGGTTGCGCAAATGCACAAGCACGCCTCGTCCCCAGGCAAGCGATCTTATTCCCCGAACGAATGCAGCAGATTCATTAGGAGGTAAAATGCAACTCTTTGAATCAGAAAATGTTACCCATCAGAGACGGAAGGTCATGCGGCCATTGTCCGCTCTAGCCTCAGATTGGTCGGCGGTGCTTCTTTTGCTGGCTCTGCTCGCTGTCCCCGTTCAAGCCCAGTTCCGGACATCCATCCAGGGCACTGTGACCGATTCAACAGGCGCAGTCATTCCAGGCGCAACCCTCACCCTTACAAACGTGGCAACCAACGAGACTGTGACGAGGACAAGCAACGACGAAGGCATCTTTAACTTCAATGCTCTTCCCGCCGCTCACTTTACTCTGGTTGTCGAGATGCAAGGCTTCCAGAAGAAGGTTCTTCATGATCTCCAACTGATTCCCGAACAGGCCAACGCATTAAACATCCAGTTAGAGCTTGGCTCCGTTACGCAGACGGTATCCGTTAATGCCTCTTTAACGCCAGCCGTGGATACGGAAACCGCGAACAACGGAAGAACCGTTTCGGAAAATGAAATCCAGCACATGCCGTCTTTCCAGCGCAACGTGCTAAGTCTCATTCAGTTGACTCCCGGTGTCCAGTCGGATGGAGCGCAGAGTGGTGGAGGGGGCGGATTTGGAGCGCCCGGGACGCAGAGCGGCGCAAGTTTCGGCGGCGGCGGCAACCTCGGATCTGGGAGCAGCGTCTTTGCCACGGAAAGCGGCGCTTCCGCAAACACCAACGGCCAGCAGTTTGAAAACAACGGCTACACCGTGGACGGTATCAGCACCGTGAGCGCAGTCTGGGGCGGAGCGACCGTCATTACTCCCAGTCAGGATTCCATCGGCAACGTAAGAATCGTCAGCAATGCGTACGATGCTGAAAACGGCCGCTTCTCAGGCGCGATTACTGAGATCACCTCGAAGAGCGGAACCAACACGCTGCACGGCAGCGTTTTCGTCCAGGTCGTTCGACCAGGATTGAATGCGTACCAGCGATGGAACGGCGCTGCTTCGGTGGCGCCCGGCGCGGCCCGCCCAGGCGTTCTGCAAAGGGACACAGACCGTTACAACCAACTCGGCGGCAGCGTTGGCGGGCCGATTTGGAAAAACAAGATCTTTGCCTTCTTCAACTACGAGGGACAAAACAACAACACAACATCGACGGGATCAGGATGGTACACCACCTCGGCGCTTGCAGGGTTGGCTCCCAGCGGCAGCATAGCCTCAACGTACCTGAGTTTTCCGGAGGCAGGTGTTCTCGGCACATTGGTCACCACCGCCACCTGCAATGATGCCGGACTCACAGCAGGCGTAAACTGCGAAAACGTCGCGGGAGGAGGATTGAACATTGGTTCGCCGCTCACCACCGGCCTGGGCAAGCAGGACCTCACCTATGTCGACAGTGCTAGCCCCGGTGTCGGCAGCGGACTCTCGACCGCCGCCGATATCGCTCAATACAGCACCAGCAGTCCATTCAGTAGCGATTTCAAGCAATACAACGGGCGTCTCGATGCCGACGTAACCAGCAAAGATCACGCCGCCTTTGCAATCTACTGGGTCCCAGCCAATACAACAAGGTACAACGGCGGACTGGGCTATGACCTCTTCAATCACTCGCAGATTAACGACGCATTCTCAGTCATCTGGAACCATACCTTCTCGCCGAGTTTCCTGAATGAAGCGCGCGCCAACGCCGCCGGGTGGCGCTACAACGAACTCGCCAGCAATCCTCAGGCTCCCTTTGGTTTGCCTCAGGATTTTGTCAGCCAGATCGGAAGCATAACCATCGGCCAGCTTGGTCCGGGTTACCCCGGAGATCTCAACCAATGGACCTACGGCTACAAAGATGTAGCAACCAAAGTTCTGCGCGCGCAAACCATGAAGTTTGGCTTCGACTTAACCCGGCTTTACTATTTGAACGAGCCGATCAGTGTGCCGCAGTACACCTTCTACAATCTCTGGGACTTCATGAACGACGCCCCGGAGGCGGAAAACGGCGCGTTTCAAGCAACCACTGGTTTTCCCGGAGGCTACCGCAACGACAACCGCATGAATCTCTTCGGCATCTTCTTCCAGGATGACTGGAAGCTTCGTCCCAACCTCACCTTGAGTGCCGGCCTGCGCTACTCCTACTTCGGAGCGATCACCGATAAGGACGACCACATGGGTGCGCTCATCTTCGGCAGTGGCACCAGCCTATTGACGGGAATCCAACTGAAGACCGGCGTTGGCGCGTGGGTAGCGCAAAAGATGAACTTCGGACCGCAACTTGGATTCAACTGGAGTCCGGATTGGTTCAAGACCAAGCTGGTTGTTCGCGGTGGATTCGGTTTGAACTATAACCAGCAGCAGATCGCAACCGCCAACAATGACGACGGCAACCCGCCTGGAACGAGCAGCATTCCGGGTCCGGGCAGCACGGGGCCAACGTTCATCGATCCCAATATCATCTACGCGGTCTCGAGCAGTCCGCACAACTACTTCGGTTACCCGGCAAACCCCCATGCCATTACCACGTTTAACTCCGCCGGTCTGCCCACTGGCGGCGGTGCCGGCCTGGGCGGCTTTCCCAATAACATGCCCACCGAGTACGCCGAACACTACTCGCTCGACGTTGAGTACGAGCTAGGTCACGCGCTGGTCGCGAATCTAGGCTATACGGGCAGCGTCGGCCGTCATCTCCTCTACAACTATGACTCGAATGCTTTCGGAGAAATTC
>JBAPYY010000066.1:0-7110 GCA_049284975.1 Occallatibacter sp. | reverse complement strand
GTCTGCGGCTGATAAACCGCTGCGAAGACGAAGCGTTGCGGAATATCGAGCGAACCGTTACCGTGTTCCGCCTGCAGATTGGTCGGGTCCGATGCGGTAAAGGTGGGGATCACAGTAGATTGATAAGGATTGTCATCTAGCGCGTGCGACCATGTGTAATTTGCCAACAGCGATAAGCCGTGCTCAAAAGGATGGTTGACTTGAACGGCCAAAGCGTTGTAGCTGGAATTCACATCGCTTTTGACATCGAGAATCTCGCCATAGTTGGGATTCGGTCGGGGATACTGACCCGCTGCGGGGCTCAGAGGCTCCAGAAAGACCTTCGTGGGGGGGGTCTGGCCGAGCGGCAAAGGAGTCTTGGCGCCGCCATGAGGCAACGTGACGTAACCGCTCTGTGCCGGAATCGGCGGCGACACCGCCTCTGTGGTGCTGAGGTTAATATTCGTGCTTGTGGCAGTGGTTGACGTTGGCACTTCCGTGGTAAACGGAAATTCGTAGGTGTTTGACAGATTGAGGTTGGTGTCGATGGAGCTGGGTAGCTCGCGACCGAACGATCCCATGTACGTTATGGCAAGAACTGTTTTGTGCCCCAGATCCCGCTCGATGGCGAGGTCAGTCTCATGCACCTGCGGGTTCTGCATGTGAGGATCGAGGTATGCGACGTTGGTGGTGGAACCAAGGCAGCCGGCGGCTGCGATAAACGAAGGCTTAAGGTTGGGGAATGTAGGGCCGCAATTCCCCGCATACAGGCTGCCCACGCTGACCTGCGAATTGGGCGCGCCGGAGTCTTCGTAGGTCTGAAGAATATTCGAGTTGATGATGCGCCCGAAGTACATGCCGTAGCCTCCGCGCACCGTCGTCTTGTTATTGCCGAATACGTTCCAGGCGAAGCCGAAACGAGGAGCGACATTGTTGCGATCGTCCGGGCGATCGGCGGTTTGCGGCAGGGCCGTCGGGAAAGCCCCATAAGCGGGAGGCAGGGCGGCGGCGAGTGCGGGGTTTCCGGTGTTGGGGAAAGGATTTGGCGGAACGTACTCGTACTCGTAACGCACGCCAAGGGTCAAGGTTAGATTGGGCCGAATCCGCCAGTCGTCGGTTAAATAGCCCGCGTACTCGCGCGTGGCGATCTCGCCGACCGGATTGCCGAAGTCCTGCCCATAGCTGTAATACAGCTGATTGTAGCCGCCGGCGGGCGCAAGCCCGGTAACTGCGTTCAGGTAGTCAGAGATGAAATCGTACGAGTAATCGTAGCTGTAGTTGCCATTGCCGTCATAGAGGTTGTTTACATAGTCGACAACCCTGTTGAACTCCAGACCTGCCTTCGAGATGTGCTTTCCGTGGCTCCATGTAAGACCATCGAGCAGTTGCAAGCGGTGCTCGTTCGGGTCCGCAGCGCGGTCCAGATCCTCGTTCTTCCCGATATTGAAGCCTCCTTGGAACTCGTAACCAATTTGGATCTCCGCGGGCTTTCCGTAGGCATTGTTGGCCAGCGGAAGCTCGTTGGGCAACGGCGCATCCGAAGTGCTGTATTCGAAATCTCGGCCGTATTGCACCAGCGCATCGTTGACGACTGAAGCGGAAAGGATCGAGGTCAGCCGCGCGATGCCGAAGTCCTCCTTGACGAAGTCGTTGCCAAACGATCCGCGGCCGTAGAAGACGGAAGCCTGAGTCTGGAATCCATTTGGCGAATCCTCACGCATACGGTTGTACAGCAACGAGAGGTGGTTGTGCTCGTTGATCTGATAGTCCAGCTTGGGCATGTTGATCACTTGATCCAACACACGGGGAACAGAGCCGAGGAAGCTGCTGATGATTCCGAGTCCCTGCTGGTAGTAGGCCGAACCGGCCTGGAAGCTGTTCAGCCCTAGCGTAGCCGAGATGGCGCATGCGTTATAGTCGCCTTCCGTGGATAACGTAGGTGCGCCAGTGGCAGTAAAAGTAGTGTTGGTACAGGTCTCTCCGGAGGGCAAAGTCGCATTGGAGGGAGCAAAAGTGTCGTTCGGGTCCGGAGCGCGGCCAGTGCCGGGGAAATTGCGGCGCACCTGATCGTAAGCATAAAACCAGAACAGCTTGTCGTGTTTCAGTGGGCCGCCCACGCCGAATCCCCATTGCTTGCGCCAGTCTGTAGGGTTGTACGGAGTTTCGCTGTAGCCACCGCTCGGGTTGGCGACGGTCAGCAAGGTGTAGGGATTGACGGCGCCGCCCAGATCCAGGTCGCGGTCATAGAAAAACAGCTCGCCGCGCAGTTGATTGGTGCCGCTCTTGGTTACCGTATTGATGACGCCGCCGGCCGAACGTCCGTACTGAGCCGAGTAGTTCGAAAGGTTGACCTGAAACTCCTGAGTGGCGACCTGGGTGATCGAGTAAGCGGCACGCGTGCGTCCACGCGCCTCAGAGAAGTAGGCCTGATTGTCGTCCGCGCCGTCCACTGTGTTGTTGTTCAGCAGGAAGCTGATGCCGCGGAAGCTCAGCAACCCAAAGCCATCGGAGTTGTTGACAACGCCGGGAGTCAGCAACGCAAACGTAGACCAGCGACGGCCATTGATCGGAAGGTTGTCGATCGCTGCCTGGTCGAGAGCCGTCGAGATTTCGCTGGACTGGACATGCAACAACGGCGTTTCATCGGTGACGGTGACGCTGTTTGTCACCGAGCCGGGCTTCAGAACCGGCGATACCGTTGAAAGGCTGCCGACAGTCACAACGATGGCATTCTCCACGTAGGTTTCGAAACCATCGACCGTGAAAGTTGCGCTGTAACTGCCAGGCTCCAACTCGGGAACACGGTACTCACCAGACGAATTAGTCTTTACAGTACGTATGACGCCTGTTTCGAGCGACTTCACGGTGATTGTGGCTGCGGGCAGAAGCGCACCGCCAGCATCGGCGACTGTGCCTCCGATGGAGCCCGTGGTTGCCGACTGCGCGTGAGCGAAGGACAGCGATTGAACGAACAGGCAAACAGCCAAAAGCGAAAACCGAAGCGGATGAGATAAGAGACGACGGCTGGCGATCAAGTTGGTTCTCCTAAAAAGCCAAATGAAAAGGCAAAACGGTTACTGCTTGCGACTTTGATCGAGGGGAGAAGAGAATGCCGGCTATGAATTCTTCCGTTCTCCATCCCCTCGACCATGGATCATTGACGCAAACTATTGCACGGTCAGCGAAACGTTGAATTGCTGCGTAACACTGCCGAAACTTCCGCCTGTTCCTGTGGCGACCACGGTGATGGTCTCATTTCCTGCTGGCGTCCCAAGAGTGCTATTGATTCCCCCGCACCCGGTGAGACCCAGGCCGCAAAAACACAGAGCGGCGAACAAAAGGAAGCCACAGCGGCGCAGGAGCTTGCGGCGCAGGCGGCTGACGCCAAATAGAAGCGCCAGGCCGGGGATGGCGGCCAGAGTGAATGGAACTTTGCTTGAGCCAAGGATCCCGGACGGCCTCCGATTGAAGGACTGCGGGCTTGCTGATTGCGTGGTGTTGAAAGTGGCAGCGACCAGAATCGGAGTGGTCGAGCCATTCGGTGAGATGCTTGACGGCGAAAAGCTGCAGCTGACCGTAGCCGAAGCTCCGGTGCAAGAAAACGTAATGGTTCCGTTGTAGCCATAGGCGGGATTCAGCGTGAAGGACATCAAGCCGCTCTGGCCGGGCGCGACCGTCAGGGACGAATTTGTGCCCGGAGCCAGCGTGAATGTTGGAGCTCCCGACGTAATGGCGATAGGAGCCGAGGTCGAGGTCACAAAGTTTGTGTCTCCCGAGTAGACCGCTGTCACTGAATTGTTGGTCGTTGTCCCAACAACTGCGAAGGTCGTTACGTATGTGGCAACGCCTGTTGCAGGGTTGATTGGGCCGGTCCCGATCTGCGTCGTGGCCTTGCCAACCGTATTGAAGAAAGTGACGCTCCCGGTTGGGATGGAGACAATCGAGTAGGCCGTCTGATTGCTTACGGTTGCTGTCAGGGTGACCTGCGTCGTGCTGTTGACGCTGGTGGCCGAAGCGCCGATCGAGGTCACTGTGTTGTCCTTGCTGATCGTGAGCGTGCCGCCCGCAACCCCGCCAGGACCGTTGGGCTCAATAGTTACCGTGTAGTTGGTGAGAGCAGGCACTTGGGCCGAAATCAGATACTTCCCAGCGGGAGAGCCGGCGGTGGTCGTCGTGCTGTAGTTGACGGTGATGGAGTCGCCGTTTTCAATTCCGCCCAAGATTCCAGTAGTGACTGGATTTGGTATCGGAGCATCGAAGTTCACCGACGCGGGGTTGACCGTCACGGTGAGCAGCGCTTGGTTAACCTGCACGCTCATCACGCCGGTGTTGCTTGACGTAGACTCCGAATCGCCACCGTAGGATGCCGCAAAGGCGTGCCCGCCCGCATTGAGGCCAGAAACCGAAAACTGCACAGTCGACTGGCAAGTGGCGGGTGTGGTGCAGGCAACTCCGCTCGCCGAGCCGGGTGTAACCGCGAGGGTGGCAATGGGCGTCGAGCCACCATCCTGGTACAGCGAAACATTGCCGGTCGCCGCAGGCAAGCCCGTACTGACCGAAACAGCAACGTTCACCAGGACTGTCTGCCCGTATGTCCATCCGCCGGCCGGCGTAGGCGTACTGATGGCGGCGGTGGTCGTGTCATGCGGCTGAATGCCATTGCCGGATAGCGTCAGCGTGGGTTGGACGACAGGTGAAGTGGAGCCGAAAGAGAAGGTCGCGCTCAGTGCTCCAAGTGCTTGCGGAGTAAAGCTGGGGGTCAACGGCAGGCCATAACCCTCCGCCGGGAAAAGGGAACCGATGGGCAGAGAGGAGGGCGAAAGATTGAAGGAGCCTGTATTGCTCCCGTTTGCGCCGCTCTCGGTGAAGAAGCTGGAGCCGAAGGCGGCCGGCTGGTTGCCCATGCTGATGATGTCGGCTGCCCCGGTATTGGTGGCCGGTGCCTGGCTGCCGATGGCCGTTAGTGCATTGCCCAGGTTGACGCTCGCTGAGCTGCGCGCGTCCTGGTAGATCATGCTGTTCGCGCTGTCGGAGACGTAGAGTGTGCCATCGAAATGAATAGCCACGCCGGTCGGCGCGCCGAGATCGGTGAGGATGGCAATCTGATCGTTGCTATTCAGCACGCCGCTTTCGTTGGGAAGATAGACGATGCGCTTGTTGCCTTTATCGGCAATGTACAAGCTGCCAGCCGCATCCAGGGCCACGCCGGTTGGCGCACTGAGGCCGGAGCCAAGCACCACCGGGTTGCTGTCGGGGGCGAAGGGAAGCTCGATCACGTCATTGCCAACAGCGTCGGCTACGTAAACATTGCCATAGCTGTCAACCACTACTCCGGTTGGATAGCTGAGGCTGGACACTGTGTACTCCGGCAGCAAAGAGCTGTTCGGGCTGGCCAGGAGAACTTGCGCGCCTGTGCCAGCCTGGATTTTCGTGACGCTCTGAGCGGCCGAATCCGACACGTAGATATTGCCGTACGAGTCTACGGCCAAACCCGAGGGAGCCGTGAAGCCGCTGGCAAGCTGCGTGGCGTTGGCTCCGACTCCACCCGGCAGCTCCATGATGGCGCCATTGGCGAGCGCCACATAGACGTTGCCGGCCGCATCGACGGTTACCGCATTGGTCGCTGCAGTGGCCGTGTAAAGCGTTGAGAGGGCACCGGATGGGTTAATCATGATAACGGTTTCGCTGTTCGGAAGCGTTGCATAGACATTGCCGCCTAGATCGATGGCAACGCTGTTAACGCCTGGGTAAGTCACGCCGGACGAAGCTATACCCTTCGCGACGCCCGGGTCAACCGCCAGAACGGGTCCGAGACTGGTGCCGGTCAGTGGGAAGTACGAAACATTTCCGAGAGTGCTCGTCACGATCAGCGGTGCTGTTTGCAGGCCGGCGGAGCCGGTGACAGGTTCAAACGTAACTGGCAGCACGCAATCCGTCGTTGAATCCGCGGTGTTCTTCGTGCAGGTCGGCGTAGCGAACTCGAATCCCTCGAATGTGCCGGGGATATTAAACGTGCCCGTGTAAGGAGACGCGCCAATCGGCGTATCATTGGCGCCGAAATGAACCTCGATGTTTTGCGTAACAGAATTTCCCGATCCCGCGACAACAGCTGGGAACTGCGTGCCCACCGATATCTTGCGGATCAGGCCGTCGTATCCGTCTGCCACATAGACATCACCGGCCCCATCGACAAACGGAAAGTAGGGGTGCCAGAAGGTCGCTTGAGCCGCAGGGCATCCGTCACCTACCGCATCGACTTTACCTTGCGCCGCCGTGCAGTACGCGATAGCTGTTCCCGTTTGCGCCGCCGGAGCAGTGGGAGGAACAAACGCGGAAGGTACTATCGAGGAGTCCTGTCCGGCGATCGGATATATCTTGCCGGTAGCTTGATCCACGCGCAGAATATAGTTGGCGTAGTTGGGGCTGGTGCCTATATAGCTGGAGATATAGACGTTCCCAAGTGCGTCGGTAGCAACACCGTACGCGTTCCCTATGTCGGCTGTGAGCGCGGTTTGGCGGGTGATCGCACTGCTTTCCGCCGTATAGCTGTTGTTGACGAAGGTAGACATGTAGCCGGCGGCGCCGGTAAAAACCGAGTTGGTAGATCCGTTGATGACACGGACGGCATAGTTGTACTCGTCGGCGATATAGATATTGCCGGAGTGATCGACGGCAACCTGGTAGGGGTATTCCATTTGTGCGGACGTTGCGAGGATGGTGTTGCCCGCGGTGGGGGTCTTGCCATAGGTGGAATGGCAGCCCGCTGAGAGGGTATTGAAGCCGCAGCCGACGCCGGCAATGGTAAAGATGTCGCCAACCCCAATCGTATTGCCGAACAATAGGAGGGGGGCGCTTGTCAGGTTCACCACATCAACGACGTTGTTGTACTCGTCGGCAATGTAGAGGTTCCCTTGCTGGTCGAAGGTCAGGCCGTAAGGGTTATTGAGTACGCCTTGGGCGGCCGTGACCGCTCCTGTAGTATCAATTGTCGTTGTGTTGACATTGCCGGCCTTATACCCAAGAATGGCGGTCGCAGTGGCGGCGGAAGCCGTGTTGACAATGGTAGAAATCTCGCCGGCGTAGGTGCTCGTGCCGGTAATGCTGGTGCCGGCGCTCTTGTATATCACCCGA
>JBAPYY010000065.1:0-5945 GCA_049284975.1 Occallatibacter sp. | reverse complement strand
GCATATTGTCGATTTGCACATTGGATACGGTATTTCCAAGCGTGGCGCTGGTGAGATTGACCAACGGAACGTCTGCCGTAACGCTGATGGTTTCGTTTTGACCGCCGATTTCCATGATCAGATTCAAGGTTGCATTCTCCATAACGGAGAGGACAATGCCGCTGCGGTCGAGCCTTTTGAAGCCGGCGGCGACAACGGAAACCTTGTATGGGCCCAAAGGAAGGAAGTCTTCGTGGAAAGAGCCATCGTCTTTGGAGACGGTGACGCGGACGAAATTTGTATCGGTCTGGGTAAGCGTGATCTTTGCATTGGGAACAACAGCGCCAGTGGGATCAGTGATGCTTCCAGAAAGACTTGCGGTGCTAAGCTGCGCGTAGGCTCCAATCGCAGCAAATGCAGTCATCAGCAGGGCGAGCATCGCCCAGCGCTTGCATTGCGAGAAATTCATTGAGTGGCTCTCCTTGATTTTAATCATGCTGAGCGTATCGCTCTCTTGTTCTGAGTGTGTGGTGCCAGAAGGTGCGTGCAGCGTCATGGCCATACTCCTTAGTGTTTTGGGCTATGCATTCGTTCTCGAAGCGAGTACGGACGCGCGCCTGCGGTTACAGATTGAGCTTTGCAGCGGGAAGCCCTTCAATTGCGGCTTCGATACTGCAAGTTCCGTTGTGAAGAAGTGAGATTTCAGCGCGCCCATTTGCCAGTTGCAATTGGCGCGAGGCGCGAGTGGTTCCGAGATTGTCAATGAGGCTTCCCTCACCAACAAGCGAAAAACGAATGAACCTGGCGGCGTCGAGACACCGCACGCCATTTGCGTCAAAGAGTTTTGCTTCGACCGTAACCAGCTTGTCTTTGCGCGCAGTTTCAAAGAGACGGAGTTCGACGGGTTCTCCCCATGGCTCGGTTTGATAAGTGAGAACTAACTCGTCGGCAAGAGTTACCCCTTGCCTGATCGCAATGACGCGAAGTTGGTTCATTCCGCCGGCAAATACAACCTTCCACCGCAAGCCCGCAGCGGGAAAGTCCTGGCTGTCGCGACGCATGGTTCCCTGAGAGACGCCATTGAGAAAGAGCTCGGCATGGTCGCAATTGGAATACACATGTACGTCGCGCTGCTCGCCCGGCTTGCCCCACCGGACAGGCCAGCTATGGCCGTAGATATGGACCATCGGCTTCTCAGACCAGTAGGACTGAAAGACGTAGAAGGATTCTTTCCTGGTCAGATCGCGCTCGGTGACACCCTTTTGATTGATTAGCGGAATGGGATTGTCGCCGCGCAAGGGAGACGCAAAGTCTTTGAAGATCCACTGCGCCGACCCAGTGAGCCAATCGAGCTTTTCCTGGGTTTTGAGATGCCAATCGAAAAGATTGCACGCGTAGGTCTCTGACCAGTCGCCGTCCTTTGAAACACGGACCTTGCCTCCGCTCATGCGGTAATCCAGGCCTCGCTCTTCAGTCCCAGCGCCGACGGGAACTTTGCGCAGCACAGCCTCAGGGTCTTCCGAGTGGCGTCCGGCATGACTGTCAGCGCCCCATTCGATATGGATGAACCGCTTTACGCGTCCACGCCAGGCGGCCAGGCTCTGCTCGTACTCGTGGTAGTTTCCTCCGTACCAGCCAGCCCAGATTGAAGGTGCGTAGACATCGGGAATATCGCTCGCAAAGTCGCAGCGGCGAAACGCTGTGAGGCGAGAGGAGTCGAGCCGATGCGCAAGATCGCGCATCTCGGTCATGAAGGCGCGAATATCTTTTTGGTCGAGGGTGGGATACTCATCCGGCCAATCGTCCTCATTGCCCAAGCCCCAAAGAATAACGGAGGGGTGGTTGTAATGCTGATCGATCATGTGGGCAAGCATGGCTTTCGCGTTCTGTTTCAACATGCCGTCGCCGACTCCGGCACGGCACCATGGAGCTTCTTCCCAAACCATCAGGCCCAATTCGTCGCACAGGTCAAGCACCAGCCGATCCTGCTGGTAGTGCGCGAGCCTGATGAAGTTTGCGCCCATCTCGCGGATCATCCGCATCTCTTCGCGCACCAGTTCGTCACTCATCGCGGCAGCCACGCCCGCATGGTCCGCGTGACGATGGGTCCCGCGCAACAGCACACGCTTACCGTTCAACTGAAACGGGCCGTGCTCGAGGAATTCAATCTTGCGTATGCCAAAGCGCTCGTCCAGATGCGTCTGTCCGGCAGCGCTCGTGAGCGTGACGCGGCAGCGATAAAGTTCAGGCAATTCCGGTGACCAGAGTTGCGGCGATGGGGTGCGAAAATCTGCAAGCTGCGCAAAATCGCCCCATGCCGCGATGGTTTTGGACGACCGATGAACGGAGTGGCCTTGCGCGTCCCAAACCTCAATCGAAATCTCGCAAGGTGCGCTCTGGCCGGATGGATTGTATAGCCTGGACTGAACAGTCACCTGCGCCGAGCCGTCTGGTGTAAGAGTGGGCAGGATATGAACCGCATCCAGCGCGACGGCAGGAAGATAGACCAGATTCACCTGCCTGTAGAGTCCTCCGTAGAGGCAAAAGTCGCTAAGTTCGGACGGAATCCGCTCATGATCGGGCGTGTTGTCGCAACAAACCGCGATCGGCACGCCATCCTTTACCTCCGCTGGCGAAAGTCGCTTGACCGCTTCGGTGATGTCGAAGGCAAACTCGTCATAACCGCCAATGTGCGTTCCGATAAGTGTCGAGCCGACCCACAGCGTAGTGGTTTGCCCGGCGCCCTGGAAGTGCAGTACCGTTCGTCCATCTGCAAAAGGATTCGTCAGAAGCAGCCGGGTGCGGTACCATCCTTGTCCGCGGAAGTATGGCTGGGCAAGATCGCATTCATTGAGCGCATTGAAGCAGTGAGGTAGCTCAGCCCCCTCCCATAGGCCACTCTGCGCGGAATCCCAAACTTTCAGTATCTCGATGGCGCCGCGATGAAACTGCCAACCTGAATCCAGGCGCGCGGAGTGGAGGACCGTCCCGTCCAACGGAGAGATCGACTTCATGGCAATAGCGCGGAGCGGAGCAGAGAGCAGACTCCCAGCAGTAGTGAGAGACGCGGTCAGCATAAATTGCCGTCGCGACAAATGAAGCAAGAGGGCCTCTTTCCGAAAAGCGAAGATTTACCGCCGCCCCTGGATGCCGTTGTTAATACGGCTCCCGGTTAATATTCCAGCGGTGGCAACGCCGGCAATTTTCACCGCGCCGCGTCGAAGCTTTCACCAAACTGGGCGATACTCCGCCCTGATGCGAGCTCGTGGCAAGTGACTAACCGTTTGACTCAGGAGGGCGTGGGAACTAGCGCAGAATGAGCGTGTTAACGTTATTGTTTTGGTTGTGACAAACGTGCTTGCGCACCTCGGGAACGGCGAGTATCATCCAAAGAATCAAATGAATAGCAGTGGTGAATCACGCGAAGCCTGGCATCCGCAGAATCGGCAAGACTGCGATGCGATACTGCGTGAATTGCATGAGGTTCTGGCCAGTCCCCACTTCTGCAACAGCAAACGCTATCCCGCGCTATTGCAATACATTGTGGAAAATACACTCGCAGGCAAGTCGGAGCTTTTGAAGGAACGAACCATCGGAGTGGAAGTCTTCGATCGCCGCCCGAGCTACGACACAAGCGCCGATACGGTTGTGCGCTATACAGCCGGTGAAGTGCGCAAGCGACTGATGCTCCATTATTCTGAGTTTGGGCGGAATTCGAGCATCCGAATCTCACTGCCGGCTGGGTCCTATATTCCTGAATTTCTGCTCGGCCACGACCAGCACGCAGAAGGCGATAGCGGTATCGCCGCTCAAACAGCGCATACCCATGCATTTGACGGGCATTCACAGGCGGACGGCGACACGCCTGCGCAAGCCGTTTCTTTAACTTCGTCGAGTTCGACTTCCCTGACAGATACGCCGGCTGGCATCGCTCACGGCCCGTTTTCTCGATTCAGAGGATCGGCGGCGAAGCGGCTCATGTGGCTAGCTGCCGCCGTAGTATTCGTGGCTCTCGTGGTTGCGGGAATGCTGTGGCGATCACACGCCGTTCAGCCGCAAGCTGCGGTGGATGATTTCTGGGGACCAGTCTTGCAGGGGCAGCACACGGTTCTGATTTGCGCGGGTGGCGTCGTCTTTCAGCAAAACAATTTCTCAGGCGTGATTACGGCCGGCAAGGATATCGAGTACCCGTTTGTCTCCATGCAGATTGCCTCGGCGATTGCGCAGATTAGCGGCATTACGGAGCATTACGGCGTGGCGACGGAGTTGCATTCCTCACCGTCAACTCCCCTGACCGTTCTCCGTGAACACCCGGCTGTTTTGCTCGGCGGTTACAACAATCAGTGGACGATGCGCTTATTGCTGCCGCAGCGATATCAATTCACGCCCGAACCGGTTGAATCGATTATTGATCGGACGCAGCCGCAGGCACATTGGCAACGAGACCATTCTCAACCGTATTCGAGCGCGGACGATTATGCATTGCTGGCGCGATTTCGCGACGCTACAACAGATAGCTGGGTGGTAGTGCTCGCTGGACTTGGCCGTAACGGCACCGAGGCTGCCGCGCAGTTCGCCACCAGTCCTCATTACATGCAACTGCTTCGTGACAAGATTGGAAGAGACTTCTCAAATCAGAATATCGAGGCGGTTTTGAAGGTCAACGTCATCGACGGAAAGACAGGCGCGCCTTCTATTCTGACGGTGTATTACTGGTGAACTGCCGTTTATGGATCAACTCTGGAGGTAAATTGGAACAAGAAACCAACTACTGGTTGCTAAAGTGAGAAGATTGAAAGCTACAAGGCGAAACCGTCCGCCAACCATTCTCGACGTCGCCAGGGAAGCTGACGTGGGCGTGATGTCTGTGTCGCGCGTAATCAATGACAATCCGAGCGTCAAGGCCGAGACCCGGGCCAGAGTTATAAAGGCTATTGCAAGAATTGGCTATGCGCCTAACGACGCGGCGCGGATGCTGAAAGGGAGAAGCGGACGGACAATCGGCTTTGTCGTGCCCGATCTCTCGGATTACTTTGCAAGCTGCTTCCATGCAATCCAGAAAGTTGCCATCCAGCACAACTTTCAAACAATGGTGGTTGCAACGGGAAGAAGCGCGGCTGTAGAAGACAGGCAGCTTGAGTCTATCCGGAATCATCACATCGCCGGATTGTTGATTGTTCCTTCCGGCAGTAATGGAAAACGATTGAAGATTTTGCAGGACTGCGGTATTCCGATTGTTGCGCTTGACCGGCCCGCCGCGGGAGTTCAAACCGACACAGTGCTGGTGGAGAACCGAGACGGTGCGGAGCTCGGGGTCCGGCATCTGATCGAGCACGGCCACAAAAAGATTGTCTGCGTCGGTTTCGACTCCGGCAGCTACACGGTGCGCGAGCGCATCGAAGGTTACAAGCAGGCTATGCGGAGCGCTGGGCTACAGCCCATTCTCTGCGACCACGTCAACTCTCTTGATGACATGCAGTCGCTTGTGCTTCGCTGGTCAACCGGGAAGAATCGGCCGACGGCGGTTTTCTCCGTAAAGCGGATTTCTTCCGTTCTTCTCATTCAGGCACTGCACTTTCACCAGATACGGGTACCGGAACAAATTGCCGTGGTGGGATTCGACGACTTCGAACTTGCCGAGGTACTGGGCACGCCGCTTACCGTTGTCCGCCAATCTCCGACCGATGTTGCACGTACTGCAGCGGAATTGTTGTTCACAAAAATATCGAGCGTGAAAGAAGGACGGTTGCCGGAACAGAAAGCAGCCAAGGTGCTGTTCCCTGTCGAGCTGATTTTGCGCAGATCGTGCGGATGCTCGGCATAGGAAGTCACGGCGATGTTTGGGCGTGTACCGCGACGACTGACTCAGGCGCTTGATAGAATTCTGATTTCGCTGTCCGCCCGCATCACTGTGCGAGGCGATAGACTTCGGAACCAGCTAGCAAGAATCCTCCTGTGCCATAGAC
>JBAPYY010000064.1:0-4216 GCA_049284975.1 Occallatibacter sp. | reverse complement strand
TGCAGACGGAGATGATGAACAACCAGCTCACAGCGCCCACTCGCATTCCGCACGACATCAAGATGGTTGCCGAGAAGGAAGCGCCGGTGGCTTCGTTTGGCGTAGCCGGATCAGACTTCGGTAGCTCGGGCGGAACCATGGGCGGACTCTTCGGCGACACCGGTCCCCAAGTCAAGGCCGCCGTGGTCAAGAAGCTCAGCATCTCCAGTGGCGTCATGCAGGGCATGCTGCTGCTGAAGACCACGCCTGTCTATCCTCCGATCGCCAAAGCCGCGCGTGTCTCTGGCACGGTGGTCCTGCAGGCTACTATCTCCAAGACCGGGTCTATCGAAAACCTGCACGTCGTCAGCGGCCCGGCCATGTTGCAACAGGCCGCCATGCAGGCCGTCAAGTCATGGCGCTACAGGCCGTACCTGCTCAACAACGAACCAGTGGAAGTGGAGACCACGGTGAACGTGATCTTCTCGCTGGGCGGATGAGGAACGTTTTTGGCTCTTTCCGCCATCATGGGGAAGAGTCTCGCTTTTGACCTGGATGCGAATCCGAAAGGAGACGCATCCACAGCAACCGTAAAGTAGTCGCAGTCCAAAAGAAAACTCCTTAGGAGGAACGATTCAGTGATTCTCGCTCAGCTCACACACATTGCTTCGCATACGGCCGCCAATCTGGCTTTCATCTTTGATGAAGGCGAGACTGTCAACTTCAGCCTCATGGGGCTGTGGCAACACATGGGGGTTCTGGCAAAGATAATCGCCTGCATCCTCTTCGTCGAGTCGATCTGGTCTTTGGCTGTCATGATCGACCGTTACCTGTACTTCTCTGCCGCACGCAAGCAGTCGCGCGAGTTTGCGCCCAAGGTTGCGGGCGCTCTTAAGGACAGCAAGCTCGAAGAGGCGATCAAGATCGCCGATCGCAACAAGAAGTCCCATCTCGCCGAGGTTGTTACGGCCGGCCTGCAGGAGTTTCGCTCCTCCGGTGGCGCGCCAACAGAAGATAGCATCGCGAGTTCGGGCCGCGCACTTGAGCGCGCCGAAGCCATCGTGCATGCCAAGTTGAAGAGGGGCCTCGCAGTGCTGGCCACTATCGGCGCCACGGCTCCGTTCGTCGGCTTGCTTGGCACCGTCATCGGCATTCTGAACGCCTTCCAGCAGATCGCAACCCAGAAGACCTCGGGTATCGGCGCGGTTGCCGGTGGCATTTCGGAAGCCCTGGTCACCACCGCCGCTGGCCTGTTCGTGGCCATCCCGGCTGTTATGGCCTTCAACTATTTCACCGGACGCGTCGAAGCTTTCGATGTGGAGATGGACAACTCCTCCAGCGAACTGATCGACTATTTCATCAAGCAGAGCCACAAGCGCTAAGCGAAGCGTGAGTCGGCGAGAGCGGAATCTGCGGAGGGCGGGAGAGCCAGCACTCTCTCCTGCCCGCCGGTTTTAGACGCGCGCCTGCCAGGCAGTTCGTAAGGCAATGCCGGAAGCCAGCCGGAGCAATCAAATTTAGTGGCAACGGAGCCAAAAAATGGCAATCGCGGTTCGTAACGAAGGCAGTAAGGTCAGCTCCAATATCAATGTCACTCCCATGGTGGACGTGATGCTGGTGCTGCTGATCATCTTCATGGTCATCACGCCCATGCTCCAGAACAAGGTCCAAATCGATATGGCCAAGGTGGATAATGCCACCTCCATGCCAGACGCCGACAAGGATGACGCCATTGTCGTGGCCGTCACTCGAGACGGAGGGGTGTTCCTGGGACAAAACAAGACATCTGTCAGTGAGCTTGGCAGTCAAGTCAGCGCGGCGATTGCCGACAAGCCTGGCAAGACAATCTTCATCCGCGCCGATGCCCGCGCACAGTACCGCGCGGTGGAAGACGCCATTGATGCCGTGCGTACAGCCGGTGTGGATGATGTGGGCTTGCTCACGCAGAAGCGTGAAGCCGGTCAGGGCGGCGCGTAGTTTTTTTATTGCGCAGTCCCTTTAACGATTTCGAGTAAACGAGGAGTTTTAAGCCATGTCAATGACAACTGGAGGCGGGGGCGGCTACTCGTCTGACATCAACATGACGCCGATGATCGATATTCTGCTGGTGCTGCTGATCATCTTCATGGTCATCGTGCCGGTTACGCCCAAGGGCCTGGATGCGCTGGTGCCCCAGCCGCCCAAGAATCCACAGCAGGAACAGCCTAAGACGGACCGCACGATTGTGGTGCAGGTTCTGAACGAGGCGAGCAAGGCGCCGTCGTACAAGATCAACGATACGGTCGTCTATAACGGCGTTGGAGGCCCGGCGGCACAGAAAGAGCTGCTCGCCCGCCTGACTGAGATCTACGCCAACCGCGCCGAACGCGTCATGTTCGTCAAGGGCGACGATGATATCGATTTTCGCTATGTCGCAGAGGTCATCGATATTGGCCGCTCCGCCAACGTGGATCACATCGGATTGATGACCCCCAAAATAATGGCGGGTCAGTAACAGGTTATTTCTGTGGCCGCTTCCCTGAAAAGGGACGTATACGCAAGCTGTCTGAGCCTGCCATGCGGTTGACTGGACCAGCGGATGCAGGCCAAGGGACAAATCGAGTTTAGGTTGGTCAACTGCGGGCGCCGGGGAGGATTGGGAACCCCGGCAAACCTCAGGGCTGCCAGCCCCGTCCGGGGGCGGTTCATCCGGGCGGAAAACAGGAGTACAATTTTTCCATCCTGGTTTCGGTCTCTCCCGCCCGCGGCCAGCAGCAATTGAGATTCCGGGTATGTGACCAATAGGCACTGCCTGAAGGAGAAGGAACGAACATGATTGGACCCGCACGTATTACGGCGCTGGCGATAGCCTTGGCCGGCATGGTGCTTTCCATGAGCGGGTGCGACCGCCTCGCTGCCCGTGACCAGTTGAACAAGGGAGTGGATGCGTATAAAGGCGCTCATTATGAAGAGGCGATTGAGCACTTCCAGAGAGCCACGCAGCTGGATCCTAGCCTGCCTATGGCGAAGAGCTACCTGGCCACAGCTTTAGCCCAGAACGTGGTGGCCGGACTGGACACACCGGATAATCTGAACACCGCGCAGCAGGCCATAGATATTTTCAATGAAGTTCTGGCTAAGGACCCGCACGATGTGAACAGCATGAAGCAGATTGCCGGCATCGAGTTTCAGGTCAAGAAGCTGGACCTGGCCAAGACCTGGCAGAAGAAAGTGCTTCAGGAGGATCCTAAAGATCCCGAGGCTGCCTACACGGTTGGCGTGATTGACTGGATGTTGGCTCACCAGAACGCGTTGGCGGCCTTGGCGCCGGCAGGCCTGAACGACGACGGCGAAGGAAACGCCAAGGCGCCGAAGAAGGTCATGGAGCCGCTCAAAGAGCAGAATTCAGCGCTTGTCGACGAAGGCTTGCAGTATCTTAACCAGGCACTCGCGAATCGGCCAAACTATGACGATGCAATGGCTTACCTGAACCTTGTCTACCGGCGCAAGGCCGATCTGGATTGGGGTAACGCGGCTGCCCAAAAGGACGACCTCGCCCAGGCGGAGAAGTGGCGCACGCAGGCGATGGGTGTGCGCAAGGCCAACGAAGCGAAGAAGAACGCGGGCCCTGGCGGCATTACCATGGGCGACAACGGCGAATTAAAGTAAGCCGCGAGCATTTTATTACCAGAACGCAAAACGGCCTCCGCTATAGGCGGAGGCCGTTTTGCGTCTGTGGGTTCCCCTTCAAACTCTTATCCAACTGGAGTACGCCGGGAGCCTCCCCTGCACTGAAGGGCACTGGCTCAAGGCGCGTGCCTTGCAGCAGAAATACTTGAGAAAATGCCCTCTTGTAATGGAACCAGAAGTTCCATTTCCGTAGGCGAGCCTGTCTGCAGACTGTCAGCGAGCTGCCTCTAAGATGGGCATCTCCATGCTCAGAAAGATTGTTGCGATGGATCGACAGCCGAGCGTTTGTCTTGTAATTCGCATGGACGCGTTCATAACATGCAGAGCGGGTTCTCTCTTCCACTCCGGCGACGAAGACCAGCCGCTGGGACTCCGGCTAGATGAAATGGCCTCCAGAGGGCAGTGGTTCTGGTCCAGACTACGGGAGACCGGCACTTTGACGCTGGCAGAAGAGAAAGGCGCGCCCACTAGAGCATTTTAGTAAATAGTGTAGACTGTTCTTGGCGAGACTCTGCGGCGAACACAGACATGGGGAAACCCCTTGGAGATGATCTGCGCCGTAAGTTGC
>JBAPYY010000063.1:0-2323 GCA_049284975.1 Occallatibacter sp. | reverse complement strand
GCTCAAGAGTCCATCTTCCATACCGGGATGTTTGTCCATCAGGACTTCAATACGATCGCTCACTTTCCGCAGGCGGTCAATTTCCAGCAGAAGGTCCTCGAAAGCCGCTGCCATGGCTGGTCCATCGGTCGCCGAGTATACGGCGCCCGCCGGAGCCGTAATCGACTCTGTCCCGATGTCAGCCTGAAGGCGTAAATCTTCAATCAAACGCAGTGTTGTGGCCTCGCCAAGGAAGGTAAGAAACAGCCCGAGCAGCTGCGCAATCAAAATGATCCCGGCCTCGCCATCCTCGGCAGCGTCAACCTGGGATTCAACTCCGCCGAGGCCGCGCAAGCCTCCATCCGCCGTAAGCTGGACCGCGCTGAGCCGGGGCGATTGTGACTTGGCCAGAGCCAGGGCCCGGGAAGCAAGCGCCTGAAAACCGTCAACCCCCACCCGCGGACTAAGTTGCCTGCGCAGTCTCTCATAGACGCGCACACTCGCAGGTTCGGCTTCGAGGGCGGTCGTGCTTGCTTCCGCCTCGCCTGCAACCAGGCTGCAGGCCAAATCGCGCGTTTTTTCTGGAGGAAGCATCGGTTCAATTCCTTCTTTGTGTTCTTCGCCTCGCTTCAGAGATGAGGCGTCTATCCCAATGATACTTTCGTACGGTTGTTTTGATGACGAAATTCCAGGCGCGTCTCATCAGGCGCCATTTGGTGTCACGGAAGCCAAGATACATGAAATACTTGCGAACAAGTTGTGCAGAATTGAACAAATCGCTTCCAGTGGGCGTATAGTTGGACTCAGAGCCAAGGGTCATGGTGTAAAGGCGATCATTCCACGCCGATCGTGAACCCGCTTTGGTCACCAGGTGGCATTCCGGTCGCGTAAACCTGCAAGCGGTCTTCCCGTAAAGTATGCGACCGTAAGCAGGCCCCACCTTAAGGAGGCCCTCCATGGTTCAGCTTGAAAAGCCAGGATTCGATACCGCAGCTTTCCTTGCAAGCGCCGGACTGAGGAGAAGAATCATCCAACTGGCGCCAAAGGAAGCCTTCTTTTCGCAAGGAGATCCCGCGGACTCGGTCTTTTATCTGCAGGAAGGCCGTGCAAAAGCCACGGTAGTCTCCCTATCCGGGAAAGAAGCTACCATCGCGATTCTCTCCGCGGGCGATTTTGTGGGAGAAGAGGCGCTCGCGGCAATGGCTGGGATGCGCCTGACAACAGCCACTGCCATCACTGCCTGCACCACTCTCAAAATCAGCCGGGAAGAGATGATCCGTGTGATGCATGTGGAGCATAGTTTTTCAGACCTCTTTTTGAGGGTCATGCTCGACCGCAGCATGCGCATTCAGGCCGATCTGGTCGATCAGCTTTTTAACTCCAGTGAAAAGCGCCTGGCGAGGATTCTGCTATTGATGGCGGAATTTGGCAAGCCGGGCGAGCCCGAACAATACATTCCCAAAATCTCGCAGGAGACCCTTGCGGAAATGATTGGCACTACTCGCTCCCGCGTGAGCTTCTTCATGAATCGATTTCGCAAACTCGGATTTATCGAATACAACGGACGCATCAAGGTTCACAGATCGCTTTTGAATGCGGTCCTGCTTGATCAAATGCACAAGCGTGATCCCGACAAATCTATTGGTTCGGCCAGACCACGACATACCTCACAGGCGGTCAGCTCTCTGCGGTGAGTTTGGTTCACCGCCCGCAACCTCACATCTGCACTCGCTTTCGGTAGATGAACCGAAATAGCCTCCAGTTCGACCTCCTCCTGGCTGCCATAAGCAACTAAAACCTGAGCCCGAATGAAGTGTGCAGTATTGAGCAGTCCATGTCCCGCAATTCGCCTCATCCTTATCGCAGCGCGTTGAAGAATAATTCGGGTGCAAGAGATCGCCTGATGATGGGGTGATTAATATGGAAGATCCTCGATGCAGGATCGCGGCGATTGAGATGGATGATCCCCGGTGCAAGAGCCTGCTCAGTGGCGTAGTGATTGAGATGGAAGACCCTCGGTGCAAGGGCCTGTCCTATCGCTTGGCGCTTGAGATCGAAGACTCTCGATGCAATCGCATAGCGATTAAAGTGGAAGATCCTCGGTGCAAGAGCCTGCTCATGACGTGGTGATTGAAAAATCACATCGGTCACCAATATCCGCTGTCACTATAGGTCAGCCGCGCATTTATGCCATAAGCTGGTGAGTTACAGACAGACGTTCCCCAAGCCTGGGCCGCCCCGCTGCGCACCACGGGGCGAGCAATTTCGACCAGCATTCAACAGTCGCATCATTGGATACTGTTTGATGCAAGGCTCTACATGGGGCAAGGAAACTTCCCAACAG
>JBAPYY010000062.1:0-7988 GCA_049284975.1 Occallatibacter sp. | reverse complement strand
AAGACCCCAAAGAAAAGCTGGTGCTCATCAATCCCGAGATCATCTTTCGTGAAGGCAAGCAATACGAGGAGGAAGGTTGCCTGAGCTTCCCCGATATTCGCGAAAAGGTGGCGCGAGCGGCCAGGGTGCGCATCCGCGCACAGGACGAGCAGGGCAAATGGTTCGAGATGGACGGCGACGAACTTCTTGCGCGCTGCTTCCAGCATGAGATTGACCACGTGGACGGCATGTTGTTCATCTTCCGCATGAGCGCTCTCAAGCGCGACCTGTCTCTGCGCAAAATTCGCAAGTTGCAGCGCGCCGGCGAGTGGTAGAGGAATGTCCAAAGCTGTCGATTGCCGCATGAACGTTGGGTGCCCCATCCATCGCGCTTTTTGCGATGGGTGGGATCGCGCAAAGCTCAACCGGCCTTGCACGCTAGGTGCTCAATGAAACTCGTTTTCTGCGGAACGCCGCAGTTTGCAGTGCCCACTCTGAAGGCATTGCTTGCGGCGGACCACGAAATCGCATTGGTTGTTTCGCGGCCCGACCGCCCTGTGGGCCGCGACCGGCAACTCACCGCTCCGCCTGTAAAGCTTGCCGCGCTTGCGGTCGGCCTGAACGTCGCGCAACCCGAGAAGATTCGCAGCAATCCGGGGTTTCGTGCGCGGGTCGAAGCCATCGTGCCCGATGCCATCGTCGTCGTTGCTTACGGGCGTCTCATTCCCCCGTGGATGCTCGCGCTGCCACGGCTGGGTTGCATAAATCTGCACGCTTCTTTGCTTCCCAGGTACCGTGGCGCAGCGCCCATCCAGTGGGCGGTGGCCATGGGCGATACTATCACCGGCAACACCACCATGCTGCTCGAAGAAGGCCTCGACACTGGACCGATTCTGCTGCAGCAGGCCATGGTCATTGCACCCCACCAGACCGCCGCGGAACTATTCGATTTGCTGGCCGAAGGCGGCGCGCCGCTGGTGGTCAGGACGCTCGCAGGCTTGGACAACGGAACCATCCAACCCAAGCCGCAGAATCACGCGGGAGCCACTTTCGCCCCGATACTCACCCGCGAAAACGGCCGCATGGAGTTTGCCGCACATACGGCCACGGAACTCAAGAATCGCTGGCGCGGCTTTCAGCCCTGGCCCGGCGCTTTCACCGCGCTCGAAGGCAAAAAGCTGATCGTTCATCGCATGGAAGTCGCGGATGATTCAGATTTTGCTGCGCCAGTTTCGCAAGCTGCGGAAAAATCCGACTCCGGCTTTCGATTGTGTCAGGGCACGACTTCAGTCGTGCCGCATGTGCAACAAAATGATAGTGGGGCTTTAGCCCCTGAGGGCGGCTTTCCTGAGATACCTTCCTCGTCTGCCGATTCAATTCCACCCGGCCTGATTCGCATCCAGGAACATCGCCTCCTTGTCGCCTGCGCCGGAGACACCTGGCTTGAACTCCTCGAAGTGCAACTCGAAGGCAAAAAGCGCCTCGCTGCAGCCGAGTTTCTTCGCGGAATCTCGCTCCCGGCAAACACTCGGCTCGGTTGAGGCTCATGGCCAAAATCTCCTCGGCGCGCAAGGCCGCCTTCCAAATTCTGATGGCCGTCGAGCGCGGACAATCCCACTCAGACGAACTGCTGCGCGGCAAGACTGTCAACGCGCTCTCCGCTCCTGACCGTAACCTGGCGACGGCGCTGGTCCTCGGCGTGCTGCGCTGGCAGATTCAGCTCGACCACCAATGTCAGGCCTTGCTCTCCCGCCCCAACGCAAGACTCGACCCAGAAATTCGCATCGCCTTGCGCCTGGGCGCTTTTCAATTGCTTTATATGGACCGCATCCCTGCCCGCGCCGCAATCGACGAAAGTGTCGAACTGGCCCAGCAGGCCGGCCACCATTTCGCTTCCGGCATGGTAAACGCAGTCCTGCGCAAAATGGCCAGATATAAGCAGACCTTGGATGACCTCTCACCGCCTAGCGAGGACCTGGCTACTTTGAAAGGGCACGACGAGGACCCTGCTTTGAAAGGGCACGACTTCAGTCGTGCCGTAGATGCAACAGAAACATTGCGGGCTTTAGCCCCTGCGGGAACGCACTCTAAGGAATCCGCGCAAGACCTGGCTCTCGCACAAGCCCACCCTTCCTGGATGGTCGAGCGCTGGATCAACTTCTATGGCCTTGATGCGGCCCAGGCAATCTGCCGCCACGGTCAGAGCCAGCCGGAGCTCACCCTGCGCCTTGCCAGCCCCACCGCCGAAACCGAACTCCTCACTGTCGGCATCGGCCTCGAACCCCGCGAACTGCTCACCGCCGCGCGCACCATCGTCTCCGGCGATGTATCAGCGACCGAAGCCTTTCGAGAAGGCCGCGTGCGCTTTCAAGACGAAGGCTCGCAACTTGTAGCCGAACTGGCCGGGTCCGCAACAAGAATTCTCGACTGTTGCGCCGCTCCCGGTGGCAAGACCCTCATCCTCGCCGAACGCAACCCGCAAGCCCGCATCGTTGCCTGCGAATCCAGCGCGCCGCGTCTCGAACAGCTCCGCAAACGCCTCGCCGCCTACGAAGCCCGCATCGAATTCCGCCTCGCCGACGCAACCGCGCTTGCGGAAGACTCCGTCTACGATCTCGCCTTAGCCGACGTCCCTTGCAGCGGTACCGGAACGCTCGGCCGAAACCCCGAGATTCGTCATCGCCTTTGCCTCGACGACCTCACGCGTCAAGCCGAACGCCAGCGAGCAATTCTTGCCGCCGCATTGCGCGCTGTTCGTCCCGGGGGGCACATCGTCTATTCCACCTGTTCTCTGGAGCCGGAAGAAAACGAGCAGGTCGTTGCCGCCGTACTGGCCGCAACGCCCAACACCCGCCTGGTTTCGTTCGCAGCTCGCATCGGCCAGCTTCTCGACGAAGGCATTCTCACGGCTACTGGCGCCGAAAGACTGCGCGGCTCGCTCACGGCAGAAAGTTTCCTCCGCCTGCTTCCCGGCACATTTCACACCGATGGATTTTTCATTTGCATGATCGAGCGAACGAGCTAACTCCGGTAACCGCACTAACTCCGCCGGTCAGCTCACTCCTCCGCAAGCCGCAACTTCAAGTAGTCGCGTCCCAATTCGGCGCACAGCGCTTCCACCACCAGTTCGTGGTCGGAGCGCTGCGGCAGGCCTGAGACGGTCACGCTGCCCACTACGCCCGCGCCGGTCACGGCCAGAGGAAATGAGCCGCCATGCGCGGCATAGTCGGCCACCGGCAGGCCATGCTTTTCAAGCAGAGTTTCGCTCTTCGCCTTCAGGCTCAATCCGACGCCATACGAGCTGCGATGAAAGCGCGCCACCACATTGCTCTTCTTCCGAACCCACTCCGCGTTGTCGGGAGTGGTGCCATCCAGCGCCGCATAGAACAATGGCTGCCCGAAGCGCCGCACATCGATCACGACCACGAGGCCACGCTCTTCAGCCAGCGTCCTCAGTCTCGTGCCCAGCTCCCACGCGACCTGGGCGTCAAAACGCGGCAACCGCAACTCGCGCTCCTGCATCGCCACCCGCTCCTGATCCTCGCTCAATCCCATTTCGCTCTCGCCTCCATCTACGACCCCTGACCCCTGCTTATTTCGCTACCGTCAGCGTCACCAGCACACTCTGTTCTACGCGCGCTCCTGCTGCTGGTTGCTGCGCCATCACTGCGCCCGGCTTTAACGGAAGCGCAGGCGCCGCGTCTCCGCTGCCCACGGGCGCCACCGGCACACTCACAAACTTTGTCGCGGATTGGATGCCCACCCGTGTCAGTTCCGCCTGCGCTGTGACTACCGGCAGCCCGGTCAGGTTGGGCATGACAAAGGCGTCAGGCGCATCGTCGCCGGGAGCGGCAACAAGCAGGTCGATGCTGGGCCGCGCAATTCCCTGCGCGTGCGCCGGCGGGTCCTGTGCCAGCACCGTTCCTTCGGCCGCCTTGCTGTAGGCCAAATGCGCAGTCACGCCCACCTCCAGGCCCACGCGCCTCAAGCTCAGCGCCGCCACGCGCTCGTCCAGGCCCACAGTCTCCGGAACCTCAACCTTTTGCGGCCCCAGGCTTTCGGAGACGCGCACCCTCCACTCTCGCCGCACCACCGCTCCAGGTTCAGGAGACTGCGTAAGAATGTGCCCGGGAGCCACATCTCCGGAGTAGTAGCGATTGTCCACTTCCAGGTCCAGCCCCAGCCCCGAGGTCTGGCTGCGCGCCTCTGCCACGGTCATCCCCTTCAGCGAGGGCACTCGCACCTCGGCCCCGTGTATGGCGAAGTGCATAGTGCCAACGGCCGCCAGCAGAGCCACAGCCACCAGCGCCATCACCAGCGACGCCACCTGGAAAAAGTTGATTACAGGACGATGCATCATTGCTTTGACTCTCTGTCAGGATAGACGGTCTCACACGCAATCAGAGACATTTCTCTCGATCCATCAGGACAGTGAAGTGAACTAAGTTGTGAAGAATCCGCGCTTTTCCTCCCGGAAGGAGGAGTTGAAAATAGCCCAGGGTCGGGGCCCCCGCGGACAGGTCTTCGTCCGTGGGGTAGAGAGCCGGGGTCCGCAGCACGCGGTCTCTGTGTGCTGGGGTGGCAGGGTGAAACCCTGGGAGAGCAATAGGTAGAGAAGTTCCCGCTCCGGCAGGGCGGTGCCGGAACCAAATTGGAGACGAGATTCGGCCCCGCCACCGAACGGTATCTTCATCGCGCTGTGCACTTGACACCATCCGGTGCTAATCGGCAATGAGGTCCTTGAGCAGGCCTTCGATTGCGTGGTTGAGGGCGCGGGCGCCGTGGTCGCGCATGTAGCGGAAGGCCGCTTGTTGGACGGGATTTGGCGGTACGCTCCGGACTCCCATGACACCGAACTGTCCGTGGCTGGGCGCCGGTGGGATTTCCGGATGCGGGAAGCGGTCAGAGACGAGAACTCCCTTCAGTACCCGCGTGTGAATGCCCGGGAAGTCGTCGTTGTTGTTGGCCAGCAGCCAAACAAGCCTGATTGCCTCCAGGGCGCGCGAACCATTCGCAACTCTTCCATCCGGCCCAAGGGCGAAGATGCCGGGGATCGTCCAAATATCTTTCTCATAACCAACCCATGCGATGCGAGCGCTGACATATTGCGCGTCGCGCAGATAGTGGATCTCGGCCGCATTCAGCATGGTTTCCTGCGGAGCGCCGATTTTCTCAACGAAATCATTCCAGGCGTCCGCGACTTGCTGCTCAGGGATGAGCGAGCCGGGACCGGCGGCGGACTCGTATTCGGCGTGTGCAATACGTTCGCGGATTGAGTGAGTGGCCCATTTGGGCGGCAGCTCCTTGGAGAACTCGTCGGCTGCCAGGTTCACCAGCTTGCGCGCGTCGTTGAGCGACTGGATATGGCCGGCGAGATCGTCGATGGCGATGGCGTGCTCCTGCATACGCCGCCTCTGCTCGGCGAACTGGCGCATCGCCTCAGGACTCGGCCCCTGGAAGGCAAGACGGTTCGACTGTTGCGGGCTTTGAGGACTTGGTTGCTGCGCAGACAGGAAGCAGATGGGCAAAACTGCAGCCGCGAAAAGCCAGAGTTTCACTTTCATGGCCGGAAGTCCTCCATTGCAGAGCAGGGCCCGGAAATGCCATGGGGGAATTGTAGCGCAATGAAATAGAAGAGTGGCTTCTTCCGGGGTGCGCGCGAATGCGATAGGTTTTGAATTGAACCATAAACCACGGATTCGAGAGCTGCGCTAATAATGTGACCGCATGATTCGGTAACGGCTGGAGTGTAGCGCCGTCCTCCCGGACGGCTGTAGCGCGGACGTCCTCGTCCGCGCTTGTCTGGCGCAATTGCCACATTACGCGGTCGCGATACTAGTTGCCGAAAATAAACTCCTGTCGGCGCACAATGGAAATTATGAACGGGAGCAGAGCCTTCTCATTTCGGATCCGTCTGTCTAGGATGTGCCTGGCTTATACCACCGAGGTACCCCCCTCCCCCCTTATACCCCAGGGGGGTATAAATATCCCTTAATGCCTTGCAGATTATTTTTAACCCGTTTTAAATCAGCGCCGATCTGAAAACTCCCAGCCCGAAATCTCCCGCATGGTGAAATTTGCCCTCTGAAAATCACCGGATAAATCCGTTTTTTGCCTCAATTCCGGCTTTACCGCAAGTTATCCGTTACCGGCTCAGGGTGAATCGTCACGCGGTCCACTTCGGGACATTCCAGTTTGAAGCGGTCTTCGAGGGCGGTAATCGCCACGTGAACCCGCTGCATCGTCAGATTGTCAGGCAGCGTGCAATGGCAAGAAACGTGAATATGCTCCGCCGATCGAGCCACCAGAATCTCGTGCACGTCCACAATCTCGCTGATCGCCTTCGCCGCGCGGCGCATCGCATGGTCAATTCGGCGATCTTCCGCCACCTGCTCTTCCGGCGGATCAATCGTCGCCGGCTCGCTTTCGATGTGCGTCAGCACGCCGTCAAGCTCCGGAACCTCGCGCAGGATCTCTGCCTCCAACTCACAGACAAAATCGTGCGCCTTGAGCAGCGGCAGGGTTTCGTCCAATTCCAGATGCTGTTCCACGCGCAGCCGTCCCTGGCGCGACTGCACGCTCAGTTCATGCACGCTCACATTGTTGCGTGCGGCCACGGCACGCACACGGTCAAAGATGCTCTCCGCTCTGGCCTGTCGCGGAACCGTGTGGATGACCACGTCGGCTTCGGGCAGCGTGCGATGCACGGCATCAGTGGCCGAGCGCACAAGTTCGCCAGTGTGCTCGAAGGTGAACCGGCGAGGCAGGGCGAGAGTCAGATCAGCAAAGTAGCTCGCTCCCGCGCGGCGCACGCGCGCCTGCTCCACGCTGAGTACGCCCGGAACCCGTTCCACCTCGGTCAGGATGCGACGCCGCATCTCGGCAGGAATCTCATCGGAGAGCACGCTCACTGCCTCGCGCCCCAGCCGCACGGTGAGGCGCAAAATCAGCAGCGAAACCACCACCGCTGCCAACGGGTCCGCGAAGCGCAACGCGGCCACGCCGAAATACATGCCAACCCAACTGGCGCCCAGCCCAGCCAGCACCGCCAGCGACGACCAGATGTCGGATGCAAAATGAAAAGCGTCAGTCGCCAGCGCCGAAGATCCGGTCCTCTCCGCCACTGCCCGCAGCCGCCGCGACCGCCAGAAGTCCACGCCAATCGAGCACACCACCACCGCGACGGGCCAGCCCAGATCATGCAATTCCTTTGTGGGATGAACGATCCGCTGAATTGCCTCCCAGATGATCCACGCACTGGATGCGGCCAT
Organism: Occallatibacter sp.; assembly: GCA_049284975.1. Taxonomy (GTDB): domain Bacteria; phylum Acidobacteriota; class Terriglobia; order Terriglobales; family Acidobacteriaceae; genus Telmatobacter. Next base: position 738 of record JBAPYY010000062.1, on the reverse strand, counting down.
CAGAATTACTACGCCGAACGATGAGATGTTCTCGAATTTGCCGTGACCGTAGGTGTGGGCCTCGTCGGCCGGCTTGTCGCTCACCTGCACAGAGAAAAAAGTAAGCGCCGAGCCCACCATGTCCAGCCCGGAGTGAGCCGCGTCTGACAGCACGCCCAGCGAGCCGGACAGCAGGCCCGCAGCAAGCTTCAGCAGCGTCATCGCCGCCGCCGCCAGCATCGAGTGCAGCGCCACCTGCCGCTTTTCGGCGGAAAATACGGCTATCTTGGAGGCTTCGGAGATCATCGCTCTTAGGCTACAGCGCCACGCCGCGCTGTGTACAACCCGGCAATGCCGAAGGTATAAGGTTGCCACTCGCACTGCTCATAGCCTGCGGACGCCATCAGTCCCAACATCTCCGGAGGCGGCGGAAAGTTGCCCACAGAAGTGGGCAGATAGTTGTATGCGCCCGCTTTTCCGCAAACTGCACGACCGATGGCCGGAAGCACGCGGCGAAAATAGACGGCGTAAGCCTTGCCGATGAGTCCGCCCGGCTCGCTGAACTCCAGAATCCCCAACTGACCGCCGGGCTTCAACACGCGATGAAACTCCCTGAGGCCCGCCTCGTAGTTGGCCAGATTCCTGAAGCCAAAGGCGGAGACAATCAGGTCCAGCGACTCGGAACGCAGCGGCAAATGCAGAGCGTCCGCTTCGAGCGGCACTGCGTATGGCTGGTCCGCCTCGCGCACGGCAAATTTG
>JBAPYY010000061.1:0-1598 GCA_049284975.1 Occallatibacter sp. | reverse complement strand
GTCCAGGTTGACGCCAATATCCTTCCCCGGTTCGTATCCTGCTTTTTGGATAGCGGACAAGATCAGTTCCATTGGTTCTTCATTGGACCGCAACCGAGGAGCAAAGCCGCCCTCATCTCCGACACTGGTTTCGTAGCCCTTCTCGTGCAGTACCTGTTTGAGCGTGTGAAACGTCTCAGCCGCAGCGCGCAAGGCCTCGCTGAAGCTGGGTGCGCCCACGGGGACAATCATGAATTCCTGAAAGTCCACGTTGTTGTCGGCGTGCCGGCCCCCGTTAAGTACGTTCAGTTGCGGCACTGGCAAGACGTACTCATCCCGCGGTGCGAACTGCCGGTAGAGGGGAATTTTCTTTTCCGCTGCCGCGGCTTTTGCCGCTGCAATCGAGACGCCCAGAATTGCGTTCGCCCCCAGGCGGGACTTGTTGGGTGTTCCGTCGAGCGCGATTAGTTCTTCGTCCAGGGTTTTCTGATGGCTGGGGTCCATTCCCTTGACCGTTCCCTGGATGAGTTTGGTTACGTTGTGAACTGCTTTCAATACTCCTTTGCCGTTGAAGCGCGCCTTATCTCCATCCCGGAGTTCAACCGCCTCGTGTTTGCCAGTCGAAGCCCCCGAAGGAATCTTGGCGACACCGATTGCGCCGCTCTCTAACAAAACACTGACTTGGATTGTTGGATTTCCTCGTGAATCGAGGATTTCCATGGCATCAACACTTTTTATTTTTGACATGAGTTCTCCTTGCTATGAGTTCGTTACAGCGATCCAGTTTGAAGTACAGTAATTAAGTCCTTTTCCACTTCCTGCGGAAACTGCAAAGCCTTCAGCCGCCCAATAGTCTCATCCACCGCGTATGGGAACGACCTCAATGAAAATGAGCCGTCCTCCCAGAGCGCATAACACGCATCAGAGTTTCCTGTTTTCGGCTGCCCTAGACTTCCAGGATTTACCACGACACGATCCCCGATCTGGCGGACAAAGGGAGTGTGGGTATGGCCGACAAGCAGCACATCGGCCTTCACGTGACCCAATTCCTTTATCCACTCTTCGGACTCCTCCGGGCAGTAACCGTATAAAGGATCTGATGGCTTGGCATGACACAGATAGAAGCTGGTGTCTCGCCGTTTCAATTCGAGCTTGAGCGGCAATCCGCGCAGGAATTCCTTTTGGTCCTTCTTCAATACAGAAGCGCTGTACCTGCGCGTGACGTCAGCCATCTTCTGATAGCGAGCTCCGCAGCGTGGGTCCACATCGTATCCAAGCGAGTGATCGTGATTGCCGCGAACGACAACTGAACTGTTGGCTTTGACGAAATCAACCACCGCACCCGGTTCTGGTCCGTAGTTCACCAAGTCACCCAACACCCAAAGTTCGTCGTAGTTCTCGCGCAGCGACTGGAGCGCTTCGTAGTTTCCGTGCAGGTCGGAGATGATGGCGATCTTCATGACGTTTTCCCAGTTCGAGAACGACAGGGATTTGGACCAACAAAGAACTGCATGGCTCGTAGCACGGAATCCTGTTCGCGCCCCGGAAGTTCGTTGCGATGTTGGTAATCACGCTTGCGAATGAACTCTCCCAAGTCAGCCGCCAAATCCCTAAGTTGC
>JBAPYY010000060.1:0-3838 GCA_049284975.1 Occallatibacter sp. | reverse complement strand
CCTCAAGATAGAAGTCGATGGCATCAAGATGCGGCTCTACGTAAACGGAGCTTTGCAGCCTACGCTGCTCGTGAATGATCTCAAGTTAGGCGATTGCAGTGGAGCAGTAGCGCTATGGATCGGTGTCGGGACCGAGGCGTACTTCGCCAACCTGCGAATGAAGGCCTCTGAGCATTGACTTGACAGTGGGGCGATGTCCTCGGATCAGCACGCATGAATTCTCAGGGTCGCGTTGCGACAGAAACAGGCAGCCGAGGTGGGAAGCGGAAGACGCGATGTGCGGCTGGAGCGTGGGAGGAGGCCGCCTCCCGAAAGGAGAGGCCTTTGATGGAACCTTTAACCATACGGCATCCAGAGATTGCCAAGTCCGGCTATATGTCCGATGATGGATTTGGGACGGGCACGCGCCGTCCTGGGGTGTGGAAACCCCAACAACACTTGAGCGCGCAAATTTGCGCGTACGAACCCCTATGCCTTTGCGGTCGGGGTGCCTGTGACGTATGTCCAGGCCCCTAAAGCTAAAGGTCACAGGAGCCGAGTGTTGTCGGCTTTCCAACTCCCCGATCACGGGTTATAAGGGTAGTTTGCGGGGGCGCACCGCAGACGTTTCTCCCTTCTACCTGGTTGAGGAGCTGTTGTTGATCCCTCCTGAGACAAAACCTGCATCGCCCCCCCTGCGGCATGTGATAAACAGCTCATATGGGTGCGACCGCCTTCTTTTCCGGTCCAGACTCTCATTCTGCGAACCTCTCCAACTTTCCGCGTACCGTATCGGGCATTGTGAGGGAGCTTCCGAATGAGTGAATTGTGCTTCCGTCCCGACAAAGAAGGCAGGCTCCTGCTCCCCGAGCGGTGCCTCATTACCACATCCTGCTATGAAACCCAGGATGAGCGCAAAGTCATCACGATGGCAATGGAGCAAATCCTCTATGCGCTCGCTTTGTTCGGCATGGATCTTCGCGCTCTGGATGGGATTACCCTGTCCCGTGATTGCCGGGCCGATGCGACAGCTTTGCAGAAGATGCCTGAGGGACAGATTCCCTTGGAAATGAGCGATCAGCCTGACACGATGGAGATGGCGCGGACGGTCGCCGTGTGGCGGGAGAAGGAACTGAGGTTCCATATTGTGCTCCGGGCAGGCGTTGGCCTGATGGCGCTCTCCCCGGAGAAAGATTTGCAAACCGTTGCCCACGCCTGTATCGCCCACGAAGCTGCACACGTCGAACACGAAGGCCATTTATATCGCACCTTCCCTGATGCCTATGGCTGCCCTCTGGAGTGCGGCGACCGTTCCCGGCAGACGTTCCTGAAAGCGATGGACGTGTGGAGCGAATATGCCGCGTGCCGGTCTTCTGCCATGTTCCGTCCGGAAGCTGTCGAAGAGTTTGAAGGTATCTTCTGCCGTGCTCTCGAAGAGAGCCTTGCCGCTTCGTCAGCGCAGATTGCAGCCTTTCGCCAGGATCGAAACGCTAAGGACGTTTTCGCGGGAATCCAGCAGCTCTTCGGAGACGTGTTTATCCATGCCGGATACTTTCTGGGCCATCTGGACGGTCTGGAACTGACGCTCGAAGACCATGCTCCCCGCGTCTCAGAGCTGTTCCAGAAGCATCCGCGGATTCATCCCTTGATTGTCCGTCTGCGTCGGGTGCTACATGAATTGTGGCTAACCGAATATGCGTGGCAATCCATCGAAATCTTTACGCCGATCTACGATCTGATCCGCGAGATGATGGTGCTTCACGGGCTGGCGTTTGCGAGGCGTGGGGACGAGTGGCACATCGTCATATGTGAAGACGAATAAACGATGGAGGTCATTCAAGATGACCACGCTTCGCAGCGCCCCAGATCGTCTAGGAATTCCGACACCGGCTCCATTCCCGTCACGAGCAGGTATGGAGACGGTTCGTTCTCCTCTTTTGGATTTCAGCCGCGCACAGTGGTGCGCGGCCAGCCCGTCGGGCGGGCGAAGGATGGCCTCCCGCTGTGGCGGGAGCACCAACAAGGGCGGGAAGACGGGCTTTGGATAAAAGAAAGGCGGAGCCTGATCGCTCAAGCTCCGCAAGGAATCCTGGTTCAGGTGGGTTAAGCGGCTACCTTTTTTATCGGCTTAGAGGCGGATTTCGTCGGCTGTTTTGGTATGGCTTTCTTTTCCGCCTTGGCTTTCTCCTTCGCGGCGAACTCTTGCTTGACCGTGGCCGTGATTGCGGCCACATCCACCTTGTAAAACTCGGCGGCTTCGCGCAGAACGTGCGAGGCGTTGCCGCGCGAGGCGGTGAGCAAGACGACGGCCTCGACCACGGCGCGGCCCAAGGTGCTTTCGTCGGCGCGGCGAAGAAAGGCCGTGAACAGCTTGGCGATTGATTCGTTCTCTTTGGTCTTCTTGATGCCGTGCTGTTTGGCAAGGATCGCGGCGCGGTTTTCGTCTAGCAGGTTGACCATGCGCTCGGCCAGAAACAAGAGGTCGCGTTTCATCAGCCGTACCGGGACTGCCGCGCCGATTGCAGAGAGAACGCGGAGGCCGGTTGCATTGGCGATTGCTTCCTCCCTGCGCCGCTTTTCCTGCTCGGCTTTGAACTGTGCATCGTTGGCGCTTGCACCGTTGGCCTTCTTCGGGTGATGAATGGGGCAAGCCGGGTTTGCGCACACCTTATGCACAGTGCCGATGTCGCTGCCCTCGGTGACGATGGCATCGGTGGTGAACTTGCACACCTTGAACTCCGGGCGCTTCGCCTCGTCGTTGGACTTTGGCTTATCGTCACGAATCGCAGTGTACTTGTTGCGCGGCAGAACTCGACTGCCTTCCTTCTGCGTTCCGTAAGCCGTGCTGATCTGCACAAGCTGCGGCTTGGCGGCGATGGTCTTCGCCACCTGCGCCGAGACCTTGGCCTGATAGCAGCCGGGATCGGTGCAACGGTCGCCTTGCCTGCCGAGATCGTCGCCGAAAAGCAGCTTGTTGTGCCCGGTGCGTTTGGGGCAATCGGCGCAACTGCCCGCTGTGGAAACAAGCTGCGCATCGCGCTTATCGAAAGGCGCATCTTTCAAGACAAGCAACACATTCGACTCAATCCAGAATTGCAGATTGCGGACGGGGAGGAGAATCCGCGCGGGTTTTGCCCCGTTGTTGTATACCTCTTTGAAACAAGCGGAAAGCGCCTGTTGCTGCACGTCAGAAGGCAATTTCGCTAGCAAGAGCGCGTGGCCTACGCCGATTTCGTTGGCGTAGAAGGCATCGACCGCTACGGGCACAAGGTCAACCAATTTCAACCTCGAAGCCACGAAAGACGGTTGTTTGCCCACGCGGGTGGCTATCTGTTCGATGGAGTATTTCGGTTCCTCCAACGCCAAAAGCCGGGCGAATCCCTCGGCCTCTTCCATCGGGTGAATCTCGGCGCGAATCAGGTTTTCGACCAATTGCGCCTCGATCACTTCGGCGTCGGACAGAAGGACGATGCGCACCGGCACGGTGGCAGATTCGGCCATCTGCGCGGCGCGGTAGCGCCGCGCCCCGGCTACGATCTCGAAGCCGGATTCGGTGAGCGGGCGAACAAGCAACGGCGAAAGTATGCCCTGGCTGCGGATTGATGCGGCAAGTTCTTTGAGGCTCGCCTCATCAAAGACGCGGCGGGGATTGGTTTTAGATTCGTTGAGTTGAGAGAGTGGAAGGTCGCGGTACTCGGTTGCATTGATAACGGTCGTTTCCATGGCGATTCATAGCTCCTTTCGAGCGGTTGAAGGGTGAAGGCGCGCGGAGCGGAGACACATCGGGCCGGTTCCGCTCCGCAGGGAGCGGACTAGCCGCGAATCGACTTGTCCGTAAAGGCTTCGAGAAAACCTTGAT
>JBAPYY010000059.1:0-4711 GCA_049284975.1 Occallatibacter sp. | reverse complement strand
CATTTATTACAATCCTGACATTCGTGCTTTCTGGTTTTGATGAATCTAGATTGTTCCATGATCTCCCCCAATCGGACTGCCGGGCTGCTCGAGCAGTTCGCGCAATTTGTCCGTGGTTATTCCGTGATGGGAGACTCCCCCAATGGTCAGGTTGGGACCCTGCTTGCACTCGTCCTGGCAGAGTCTTCCCGTCAGGCGAACAGAAGCCTTCAATCCGTGGCTCTGGATAAGTTCGTTGATGATGGCGAGATTCTCGGAGTTCCCTCGCGCAAAACAGGAACTCCCGAGACAAACCTCAATTTCCGTAGTGCCGTCTTCCGAAGACATAGTTACCTCATCCTGCCTGCAACTGCACAAACTGAGAACGTGCACCCGGCACATCATTCGCCGGTGTTTTATGATGCGCACCTCTTCCGCCCGGCCCGCGTCCGGCAAAGCGGTTGAGCGAGCGAATCTGTCCGCGCAGGCATTGATTGCAATCCGTAGCGCTTTCGTCGATACAAGCTTTTGCCGGATAGATTTCATACAGGCGGCGGTACTTTACCGGAGTAAGATTCGGCATTGCCACGTTCGCGCCAACCTGGAGACCCAGCTTTCGTCCATCGACCTTGTTGATAGTGGCAAGCGCCGTGGTGCTGGGGATGTTTGTGTCGGGGCATGCGATGCGCGTGAGCGCAATCATTTTGTAGACCATCTCTTCGGTGCTTGGAACCTGTTCGGACGGAGCAATTTCCGGACGGAGAGCGCCGGAACCCAACGGCGTGGCTGGGTGCGCAATATATGGGCCGATGCCGATCATATCGAGATTCAGAGCGCGAAATGCAAGGATGTCCCCGGCCAGGCTTTCAAACGACTGTCCGGGAATGCCTACCATGACGCCGCCGCCTGCCTCGTAGCCCATGTCCTTCAACTGGCGCAGTAGCGCGAGCCGATCCGGTTCGCCGGAATTGCGGCTGGGATGAATAACGCGGAAGAGATTTTCGTCTGATGTCTCGAAGCGAAGCAGATAACGATCAGCGCCCGCGGAGCGCCACATCCGCAATTCGTCCTGCTGACGCTCTCCCAGGCTGAGCGTTACCGCCAGCGTTGTCTCGTGCTTGATCCAGCGCACGATCTCCGCGATCCACTCTGCGGTGAGCAGATCGTCTTCACCAGCCTGCATCACAACGGTGCCGTATCCGAGCTTCTCGGCCTGGCGGGCGCAGTCGAGAATCTCCTCGCGCGTCATGCGATAGCGCGACAAAGCGAGATTGTCGCGCCGCAGTCCACAATACGTACATTGCCGCGCGCAGTGACTGGAAACCTCGATGAGCCCGCGCAGATGCACTGCGTCTCCGACATGCTCTCGGCGGACCTCGTTCGCTCGCTGGTACAGCTCTGCAAGGCGGGAGGGTCTGCTCTCGCGAAGCCATTCAAGGAGATCGAGTTTGGTCAGTTCAATCACAGCTAATTGACGAGACTCATGTCGATTGCATCCAGGTCAGACAGACTCGTGACGCCGGCCTGCTCCAGTTGCTGCTGGCGCGCCTCTTTGTACGCGGACAGCGCATCGGGAAAAGGCTCCAGCGCGCGTTCCAGAATGCCAAGCGAATAAGCGATTACCAACCCGTAATTTGTGATAGGCACGCCCTGGCGATGGCACTCGGCAATGCGGCTCAGCATTTCCTGGCGATTCCACATGCACGCTCCGCAGTGAATCACGAGCTTGTAAGGCGAGAGGTCCACTGGAAAGTCGTGACCTTTGACGGAGATAAATTCCAGCTTGCCGCCTACGTACTGCTCCAGCCAACGAGGAATCTTTACCCGGCCGATATCTTCTTCAATGGGGTGATGAGTGCAGGATTCCGCTACCAGCACCTTGTCGCCGGGACGAAGCGAATCGACGGCCACGGCAGCCCTGGTCTGCGCAACCAGATCTCCCTTCAGGCGCGACAAGAGAATTGAAAACGCTGTGAGTGGAATGGAGTCAGGAGTGATGCGCGCCACTTGCTCGAAGACCGCCGCGTCGGTGACAACGATGCTGGGAGGCGTCTTCAGATTGTCCAGCGCCTTTTGCAATCCCGCGTCTTTTACCACCACGCAGCAGGCTTCGCCGTCGAGAAGATCGCGGATGGATTGCGCCTGGAGTTGCTTGATGCGGCCCTTGGGCGCTTCCTTGTCAATGGGCATGACAAGCACAGCAGTTTCGTCCTGCTTAACCAAATCGCGCAGAATCACTTGAGATGCGACGGATTCCGCAGGCGCAATCTCCCAGAGCTTTGCGCGAAATTCATCCACGCCTTTTCCGGTTGTCGCGACGAGTTCAGCATAGGTAAGTTTTTCCTGCTCGAAGCGGAACAAGTGCTCCGGATCGCGAGCGCGCAGATCCGCTTTGTTCACGGCAACCAGCACGGGAATTCCATGCGAGCGAAGTTCGGCGAGAAGCTTCTCTTCGAACTCGGTCCACACGCCGGACTCGACGACCAGCACGCCAACATCGGAGCGAGCGATGGCCAGCCGTGTCTTCTCAATGCGCTGCGCGCCGAGTGCGCCAACGTCATCCACGCCTGCCGTATCAACAAAAAGGACCGGCCCGATGGGAAGCAGTTCCATCGGCTTTTCCACCGGATCGGTGGTTGTGCCCGCAACCGCCGACACGATTGAAACCTCCTGTTGAGTAATGGCATTCAGCAGGCTTGATTTGCCGACGTTGCGGCGTCCGAAGAAGCCGATGTGCAGCCGAAACCCCTTTGAAGTTGCCCGTATCATGGTCCGTCTCCTTTTTCCTTGTCTAGACAAAAACGTCGCGTTCGCCGCGGCGAACCTGATTCAACATCGGCAGCGCGATAGCGGTTTGTTGTCCATCCATGTGTTGCAGTTCAATCGAGATGAGCTTTTCGCCGGCGGACTTTGCGCGCGGACTGGCGTAGTCGGAAAGGTACTCCTGGAAGGTGGAGAGCGCGTTCGGATGGCAGTGGTACTTGATCTCTCCCGGTTTGGCCATATCCATAAAGTCTTGCCCAGTGCGTCCTAATCGGTAGCAGGCGGTGCAGAACGAAGGCAAATAGCCCAGCGATACAACGTCATTGACAACCTCTTCTACGGAGCGGTGATCGCCCAGTTGAAACTGGCTGCCGTTGGGGTCGCCCTCACCGTCTTTGTAGCCGCCTGGATCGGTGCGGCTGCCCGCTGAAATCTGAGAGATGCCAACCTCCAGCGTTGAGCGGCGCACGTCAGCGCCTTCGCGGGTGGACATAATCATCCCGGTGTAAGGCACCGCGAGGCGCATTATGGCGATCATCTTAAGGAAGTCGGCGTCGCTGACCGGATGCGGAGGCTGTGAAGCGATCTCGGAACCCACCGCCGGCTCCATGCGCGGGAAGCTGATGGTATGCGGCCCAACGCCGAATTTCTGCTCCAGATGTTGAATGTGCTGCATCATGGCGATGATCTCGAAACGCCAGTCGTAAAGCCCGAAGAGAACGCCGATGCCGACGTCGTCGATGCCCGCCTCCATGGCTCTGTCGAACGAGGTTGTGCGCCAGTCGTAGTCGCGCTTGGTGCCTTTCAGGTGAACCGATGCGTACGTGGGACGGTGGTAGGTCTCCTGGAAAAGCTGGAAGGTCCCGATGTCCGCCGCCTTCAGTTGCCGGAAGCGCTCAGTCGTTTGCGGAGCCAGATTCACATTGACGCGCCGAATCTCGCCTGGTCCCACTTTTGTCTCGTAAATGGTTGCGATGGAATCGAGAATGTATTGAAAGCCCTCCGGCGGCAATGCCTCCCCGGAGACCATCAGAACCCGCTTGTGTCCCTGGCGAATCAGGATGCGCGTCTCTTCCGCAATCTCTTCCTGCGTGAGCGTGCGGCGCCTGAGCGATGCGTTTGTTGCTCGAAAAGCGCAGTAAGTACACTCGTTCGCACAGCGGTTGGAGATATAAAGCGGCGCGAACAAGACCAGGCGCGTTCCGTAAATCTCTTCCTTGATCTGCTTTGCCGCCGAGAAGATTTCAGCAAGCAACTCCGGATTTTCGACAAAGGAAAGGCAGGCTACTTCTTCCATGGAAAGCCCGTGCATCTCGCGCGCTTTCGCCAGTAGTTCACGTACCTGCGCCGGCTGCGGACGCCGGCTGTTCGCCAGTACGTTTTCTATCGACTCCTCGCAAATGAAATCCGCTTGTTCGTGAGTAATCAAGTTATTCTCCTCTCGAATCGTTCAGTCGACGTCAGGGCTTGCTCAATCCTTGTCGGCTGTCTCGGCCGGATTGTCGCTCTCGATCCGGCTATTCAACACATCAATTGCCTTTGCGGCGGTGCAGTGATGAACGTGCACGCCGTCGATCATTACAGTTGGTCCGCTCTCGCATTTCTCAAAGCAGAACCCCGCTCGGACATCGATGCGGCCTTCCAGTCCATTCTGTTCCGCGTGGCGCAGCACTCCATTCAGCACTTCCTGCGAACCCTTCACGAAACAATTTGTTCCCAGGCACACGCTTACTCTGAGTTTGTCTTCGGCTGTGGATTCCATGAGCGGGAGCGTTTCGTCCGCAATGCGACGGCGGCTCTGGTAGCTCGTGTGGAGAAGATGATGAGCCTTCTCTCCACCGATCTCACCGAGAAATTTCGCGTAGCACTCCGTGATGAAGACATTGTCCTGCGACTTATGCAGTTGAAGCATCTTGTCCGCGTGATAAAGGCCCTTGGTCCTCAGCGCGCGCGCTTTGGTTGAAGTTGT
>JBAPYY010000058.1:0-1874 GCA_049284975.1 Occallatibacter sp. | reverse complement strand
CAGTAGCCCTGCACGCCCCTCAGCGCAAACGAATAAGTGCAGCGGAGTAAGCCGGAACTCGCACGTTCAGCTTACCGCTCCGGGCATTCAGCAGTTCTCCGGCCAGAGGATGAAAATGTCCATCGTTTCCGACTGCTGCGCCTCTGAACGTGATCCCTCGTTTGCTGTCGACGGCTGGAGCTTCAAGACGCTCGACTATAGCCCGCTTGAAGTCGGCCGCGGCAAAAGTGACCTCGGCATCGCGCGCATCCTTGTTGAAGATGGCTATCAGACCCCTCCCGCCACCTCCGGTCGCTGCATATGCGGTAAGGTTAGCGCCGTTTGTCTCAAGCGTTGTACGATGCAACGTGCACTCCGCAAACTGTTGCGCCAGAATTAGTCCGAAATACTCTGGCCGTGCCTCAAAATTGCTTCCGATCGAACCTACTATCGGCGAATAAAAACCGTGCGCGCCCCCATGCAGGTTGACTCCGACGCAGCCCAGACACGCCATTTGAAGACAAAAATCTCCCGCCCACAACGCGGATGCAAATGTGTCGCTGACCCCGGACTTGCCTGCGTTATAGCAAGAGTTCCCTTCAGTCATTCGAAACGGCAAGCCTGCGGCTTTGGCCGAGTCCATCGCCTCGCGACAAGAGCTATCGAACCGAGCGCCGGGATGTAGAAGCAGATCAATATTCATCCTTGGATCTGACGGTGGACCCTCGGCGTAGTAGTGGCTCGTCGCCAGAACGATCTGTTTAGGAACGTCCAGCGTAAATTGCTTCACCCACTTCTGGTTGAAGGCCGTGTCCGGTCCAGCGACCGCAACCTCGGGCAACTTCTCATGAAACGCAGCTCTGAACGTCTTCCAACGGGCCAGGAACTCATCGTAGGTCCATGGCTTGTTTCCCTGATCGCGATGCTTAAAAAGATCGGGCTCGTTGCCAAACTGGACGCATATCAATTGGTTGCCTAGCGTCCGGGCGACAAAGCTGCCTTCGGCGAGCGCCTGTTCCAGAGAGCCTCCGCCAAGGTTCAGGCCGTATATACAGCGCCAGCCGGTCGCGTTCAGAAAGCCATGCAGGTTACGGATGGAGCGCGGCGTAACCGTGAATGTGCGCGGTTCACGGTGGCCGGGATCAGGCCCCACCAATCCACCTGCATCCGGTTGGGTTACAGGCTCCGCGTCAGACCAGACAGTAAACTCGCTCAGGTTGCCGCCGAGGCGCAACACGCCGGCTGGACTCAGCGTCCGAAACATTTCTATCAGGGCCGTGTTTTGTGGCGAAAAGAAATCCGGGTAGGCAAGCTGTCCGCTCTCGTAGCTCAGCCCTATGAAGTCTATGGGCACCTTGGCGAGACTCGTTGAAGGGTCAATGGCCAGCGAAACCTGAAGAGCGGCGGGCTGCGCCATCAACCGGCGCGGCGCGCTCAGCGCGGTCGCTCCGAGCGCCGCGGTAAGGGAACAAAATTCTCTTCTTGACAGTTGTTTCATGCGATTTCCCATTCCTCACTTCCATATTCACGATCAGTGTAATTTCGCGGGCAGCCCACCCCGCCAAATTTTCTGCGGCTGGGTGGGGTCGCACAATTCCAGCATCACGGAACCGTGAAAACCGCTTAGTTCAGTGTCAACTCCGCATGGAGCGGAGTGTTTTCGCTGGAGTCGCCGACGTGGATGACGAATTTGCCGGGGTCGATGGCCCACTTATGAGCCGCCTCGTCCCAGTAGCTGAAGGCGCGGGCATCCAGGTTGAGAGTTACATGGCGTGTTTCGCCGGGAGCCAGGCGAACCTTCTCAAAGCCTTTCAGCTCGCGCTCCGGGCGAACAACTTTAGCGGACGGATCGGAGATGTAGAGTTGCGCCACCTCAGCTCCAGCCGCGCCGCCGG
>JBAPYY010000057.1:0-2155 GCA_049284975.1 Occallatibacter sp. | reverse complement strand
CGTCTTCGACCAATAGGGCACGAGACCCCACTTCATCAGTGCAAGAACGCGCTCGCCCGTGTCGCGGTCGAGCCGCACGACTGGCTGAATGCTTTCCGGGGAAATGTTGTAGGACGGCGCGAGGCGGGTGCTGTTTATCTCGTAATACTCGTCGTTGAACACATCGGTGTTGTGGGTATGGAACCACTCTGCGATCCGCTGCTTGTCCGCTCTCCGCCCGTACCGTCCGCACATGAACCGAGGCTACCACCTTACTGTCGGCCCACTCGATCCAAAATCATCCGCGCCAAGTTCACGCTGTCGGACACCACGGCGGTGAGGCGAGGAGATGGACGGCTTATGTCCGGGTCGCGCGCGAGGCGAACGGCCGCTATGATCGCAGCGGCAATGACCAGTGTCGACTTCATTCGCGCCTGCTCTTGCATTTGCTCCGCCCAGGCCTCCCGCTCGCGCGCAATGGCTCGCTTCATTTCGCCCATTAGAGCACCACTGAGCGCACCGGTTTGGGACCAAGTTTGTACGAGAGTCTACCTTGGAAAATCTCGGATGGAAGGTAGTTTCTCTTCTCTCCGCAGAGCGGGCACTGTGCGGCAATCCACGAATCCGGCATGGTGCCTACCGGAGCCGGGATGTTCTCACCGCACTTCTTGCAGCGGATCGTGAAGTCGCAGCCCCGAGTTTGCGGAAGGTTGAACACGAGTGCCAGCATAGGAGAACAAAAGACGAAACTGCAATGTGGATTTTTCCGGGACTGAGCCCAGGCAGATCGTTGAGATGTGTAGAGACGGACGTAATCTCACTCATTTCAGTGGTTTATGGCGAGGAATGTTGATTCGCAGGCGGGGATATGGCACTATAGATGCCAAAGTGATCGGGCGCTATGCGAATCGCCTCCCCCACCTTTCGCATTGCTACCGGTTTGCTGCTTGCCGTCCTCCTGAGTGCTGTCGGGTATCAAGTTTTCCGGCGGTCGAGTTTTTACGCTCCAGAGGCGCTGCTTAAGCAAGCCGATGAGTTGTCGTGGCTCAACAGCTGGATTGAGGCAGAACCTCTTTACCGACAAGCCGAGCAGGAATTCGCTCAAAGGCATCAGCTCTCAAAGGCGCTCTACGCGCGTGTCAGCCAGATGCCGGCGCACAGCGAATCATCCACTTCTGTCCCTAGCCAAATTGCGCTGCTTCGAAAGGATCTGGATCTCCCCGAAGCGAAGGATCCTGAAACACGTCTTCGCATCCTGACCATTCTTGGGATGCTTGAAGTGAATTACGACTCTGGAATGGCGCGCCAGACCTGGACGGAGGTAAAGGTACTTGCGATCAGACAACATCACTACCTGTTGGCTTCGCGTGCGATGGGAGAACAGGGCGTCGCAGCATTCTTGCTTGGCGACATCGCAACCGCGAAAAAGAATGTAGTTAGAGCGTGGACGGTCGCCAAAGTCGCCGATCCAGGTGCACACATTCGATACGCGAGCCTTTACGGCGCGGGCCTGGTGGAAATGCATAAGTACCAAGAGGCTCTCGGACCGCTGGACGAAGCGATCAAGGTTGCCGGGAAGACTCGCGGGGCCGCGTACCCGACGATCGCTGTCAACGCAAAGATTGATGCACTGAGCGGCCTCGGAGAAAACAAAGAAGCGCTGGCGCTAGCCGCAGAGGAGCTGCGTCGAGTTTCCGTCTACCATCTTGCTGGACATCTTTACGAGCTCTACCAGCAGAGGGCCCGCGTATACGAGCGGATGGGACAATGGGATCAAGCGGTATCCGACTACGCCCTTTCCGCCCAATATGCGAGGCAGCTTTCGTATTGGCGCGGCCTGACCCAGGTCGATGGCTTGCTCGCAAAGGCTTATATCCATCAAAAGGAATTGCAGCCGGCGCTGGCCGTCATCAATGAAGCGATCGCGGCGAATGAGAACATCCCCGACGAACTGTACTTCGTGCCGCGGAATCTCGGAATTAAGGCCGAAATCATGGCCCGCCTTGGCAACACAAAGGCATCGAACGAACTGTATGAAAAGAGCGCGGATCTCTTGGATGCGCTCCTCAGCAAAGTTCCCACGCCGACCGCTGAGCGTCAATTGCTGAATGATCTCAGCATCGTCTACGCGGGATACTTTGTCTCTTTAAGCGACCAGGGCCGCACTGAGGACGCC
>JBAPYY010000056.1:0-2889 GCA_049284975.1 Occallatibacter sp. | reverse complement strand
ACAGCCGGTCAGGAGACCGGCGCTACAGTCCGGTCATTGTCGTATTGTGCGGTCGGGGTGCTAACTCTGGTCAGGAGTAGCGCAGCCAGCGCAGGAGCTCAGGCAGCGTGGCGCGCTTTCCATACATGAGGATGCCTACGCGGTAGAGGCGCGAGGAGAACCAGAGCGTGGCCCAGATGGCGAGGATCAGCAGACCGACTGAGGCCGCAAGCTGCCAGATCGGCACAGCCTCCAAACCCATCCGCGGAAGCATGATGTAGGGAGCGGTAAGTGGAAACAGAGATGCTGCAACGGACCAGATGGAGTTTGGATCTTTGAGCAGCACTGGAAGCATGCCCATGCTCAGGTAGAGGGGAACGATGGCGAGCGGCATGAACTTCTGGAGATCCTGCGAGGTTTCGCACGTGGCCGCCAGACCGGAGAACAGCGTGCTGAAGAGAGCGAAGCCCAGCACGAAATAGACGGGGAAGAATAGGCCTTCGACCAAGGAAAAGTGAATATCAAGATTGCCGGTGAGCACGCTTGCGGCCACGGAAGAACCAAGAAACAAAGTTGCCGCGGTAATCCAGATGGCAATCTGGGTGAGGCCCACGGCGCCCACGCCGACCAGTTTTCCGGCCAGCAGATCGTCGGCGCGAGTAATGGAGAGCATGACCTCGAAGATGCGCGAATTCTTCTCTTCGATGATTGCGCGGGCCATATCGAGGCCATAAAGCATGATGGGCATGGAGAGCAGGAATGCCATGAGAACGGCCTTGTAAAAGGGCGACGATCCTTTGCTCTGTTCTGTCTCGCCTTCCTTGTTTAGTTGGAGGGTCTCGACAGTGACGCGCTTGAGGAGTTGATCGGCGTCGGCCGGCTTGATTCCTCTGGCGATCATGCGCTCATCGATCAAGCCACGGTTCAAGGCACTCTGCAGGCCGCCTATATTGGCGAATTCGCCCGACGAGAGCGAGGTATAGCTGGCTGTGACCGCTCCATCGGAGGAGGTATTGATGGAGAGCAGCCCGTCAATGGCCTTGTCGTGGACCTGTTTGAGCAGGGCTGCAATATCCTGCTGAGTGGCTGGAGCAACCAGCTCAACAGTGAAATTGGCGTCCTTGTCGTTAAGCATCTCGTAGCGAACCCGGCTGCCAATTTCGGCATTGTTCGCGGCAATTGCCAGATGCTTTCCGGATACGGTCTTGCGGTCAGTGATGGCTCCCCAGCCGAGCAGCGCAACAATGAGCAGCGGCACCAGCACAGTGGAAAACATGAAGGCTCGCCCGTGAATCTGCTCGAGGTACTCTCGCCGGGCAATAAGAAGGATGTTACGCATCGGCGTTGACCCCCACGGTCTGGATGAAAATCTCTTCCAGGGACGGCTCGACCAGTTCGAAGCGGAAGATGGTGGCCATGGCCGCGGCCTCATGGAGCAGTTTCTGCGCATCGCCATTTGGTTTGAGCTTGATTTCAGCGTGGCCGGAGAAGTTTTTCGCACTCTCAATTTCGTCGCTGTTGAGGAAAGCGGAGTTCCCCTCGAATTCAACAATCACGTGGTTGCGCTCGTAGCGTGCTTTGATTTGGCGCAAGTTGCCGGCCAGCACGGCCTTGCCGTTGTTGATGAGGCAGATGGAGTCGCAGAGCTTTTCCACCTGATCCATGCGATGAGTGGAAAAGAGAATGGCCTTGCCCTGGTCTTTGAGTTCGAGCAGGGTTCGCTCGACAAGCACGGCATTCACGGGGTCGAGGCCGGAGAACGGCTCGTCCATGACGATGAGTTTGGGCTCGTGGAGCAGCGTGGCAATGAACTGAATCTTCTGCTGCATTCCTTTGGAGAGCTCTTCAGTGCGTTTTGGCAGGGCGTCAGCAATCTCCATGCGCCCGGCCCAGGCGACGGCGCGCTTTTGCGCTTCGTCGCCAGAGAGTCCGTGCAACTGGCCGAAGAAGGTGAGTTGGTCGAGGACCTTCATCTTCTTGTAGAGGCCGCGCTCCTCGGGCAGGTAACCCACCCGCTCCAGGCTGTTGCGCGCAAACGGCTTATCAAAAAGAGTGATGCGGCCGGAGTCAGGGACGGTAATACCCATCATCATGCGAATGGAGCTGGTTTTGCCTGCTCCATTCGGCCCCAGCAGGCCGAACATCTGGCCGGCTTCAATCGACAGGCTCAGGTCGTTGACGGCAACTTTGTTCTCGTAGGCCTTGGTCACTCCCGCGAGTGCGACAACTGGCATGAATTCTCCCGCCGATCCGCTAGCAATTTAGTTTCCAGTTAAACCCAGAGGGTGGTACTTAAAGGAGTTTAACAAAACCAAAATCAAGTAGCGTGCACAATGTCCCGGATAGGGTAATATGCGGGAAGGTTTCAAAAGAGCTGAAATGCCGCAGCAGCCAGTACAGGAGGATTCTGACTGGCGAATGGCGGCTTGATTTTTCCCGGACTAATCCAATTCATTTGTTGGATTTTAGACGAGAAAGAGTATGCATCTGTGTCTTCAAAATTGAGGAAAAACTGACCAAACAACCAGCGGCGAGGGAAACCAGAGAGTACACCCCACGGGGCAAGTTATCGCTAGCCGGGGGAAGAAAGAATGTTAGCCTTGCTGCTGGGGCCGGGAAGTGGTAACCTTTCGAACACAGAAATTAGTAACCCTTCGGAGGCATTAATGGTAACCTCGTTAGCGATGGATGGTTACAACTTCTTGAAGAACGAGCCAGTTGATGGGCCAACAGCCAGGCCGCAGACTATCGAGGAGCTTGACGTCAGGCAGTCGATTGTCGAGGATCTGGCTTTAAAGATCCTTTATTTATCAGGTTCGCTCTCTATTTCTGAATTATCGGAGAAGACGCGGCTCAGCTTCGAGGTGGCGAAGGAGCTGTCAAGCCAACTGCGCACGGAACTGAACTGCC
>JBAPYY010000055.1:0-8471 GCA_049284975.1 Occallatibacter sp. | reverse complement strand
GAACTGGCATCTGCCGTGACAATTCCGTCGCATTAAATGTGACTGAGCGAGACCAAGGCAATGCGATCCCAATCAACATTGCGCCACAATGGCGCTGTCTTCCTTGTTGAACATCAGGATGAGGATGAAAAGGAGTCAAAACATGAATTGGTCAAGGGTGTTGAAGGGAATGCTGGGATTTGTTGCCCTGGTCTTTCTGTTCGCCGCGGCGTATTCAGTGGCGGAGAGCGACAATACCAAGGGAAGCGTGAAGGTTCATGTGGACCCAAAACAGGCGTACGTATTTGTAGATGGGAATGCAATTCGCGACGGGAGTCAAAAAATTACTCTTAGTCCGGGTGAGCACACAATTGGCGTTTACAACTACGGGTATACGCCGGATGTGCGCAAAGTGAACATTGAAGCAGGAAATACAGTTGACCTGGACTTTGCACTGCAAAAAACTGGCGGCGAGGTGAGCGGGCCATTCGCCGATATCGAACTGAAAGGACACCCGCGAGCGGCTGTCTTGCTGAACGGCACCACGCCCGACTACTTTGTGGGTCACGTCGATGAGTTTGACAACAACTGGCTGATGCATCAGTGGCTGCTCGTCAACCCCGGAAAATTCCAGGTGACTGTTACGCGAAAAGGCGAGACGATCTGGTCGGGGCCGGTGACTGTTCAAGCCGGACAGCGCGCAGTAATCTATCTGAACAATGACGGCCAAATCAAGATGAAGAACTTCAAGAAGGGCCTGACTCTGGGACCGCGGCCACGCTTCTCTGCCGGAGTTACCACAGCAGTAGTGCCCATCGCTCCGGTCACCGCGCAACTTGCCGCGTCGCAGGGCCAAATTGGTTGCGGACAGCCCGACACCTTATCGTGGAAAGCTTCGGATGCTGTCGCAACGTCGATTACTGAACTCGGAAGCGTTCCGATAAGCGGCGATCGTACAGTCAATCCAACGAAGACGACCACGTACGAACTGGTTGCGCGAGGTCCGGGAGGCGAGGTAACGCAAAGCGCAACGGTCGATGTAAATCCGCAACCAACTGCGACGCTCGCGTTCAGCCAACCAGAAGTGCGCTATCACAAGGTGGGCGACAAGGTGGTCGAAGACGGTTCGACGACATTGAACTGGTCAGCTCCGAGTGGGAGCAAGGTGATGATCGAGCCGCTGGGCAATGTCGCATCCACCGGTAGCGAGGCCATTCAAGCAACTCCCGCGCGCAGCAGCGCGGGTCCCGTGGACCAGGACATAACCTACACGCTCAATGTGACCAACGCCTGCGGCGGAACCGCCACTCGAACAGCAGTGTTGCACGTAGTTGGTTCGATTGATCCAGCGCCGCAGGTTACGCTGGCGAGCCTCTTTTATCCAACAGCTTATCCTGAACGGCAGCATCCCAAAGTCGGGCTGGTTTCGAGCGAAGAGAGAGCATTGCAACAGGCGGCAAAGACCTTTAAGAATAACGAACAATACGAAGAGCAAGACAGGTTGCTGATCGTAGGACATGCCGATGTGAGAGGCTCCAAGAGGTACAACATGGCGCTGAGCGATAGACGAGCGGCGCTCGTAAAGAATCTGCTCCTTTCGCAGGGCATCTCGCCTGACAAGGTTGAGACGCAGGCGGAGGGCAAAGACAAGCAGTTATCCAGGATGGAAGTGGCGAAACTCCAGTCGGAAGATCCGCAACATCCTCAGAAGTGGATGACGAAACGGGAGAAAGCGACCTGGCTTGCCTATAACCGCAGAGTCGATATCATTTTTGAGCCGAAAGGACAGGAATCAGCGGACCTGTTTCCAAACGACGCGCCATCGGCACGGATTGTCTGGGAGAGACGAATACCCAGTTTGAAAGCGGTGGAAGCTGCTGCAAAGATGCCTCAGGGCGGGGAACTCGCTCAGATGCATGGTCAAGCAAACTGAGAGCGCAGGCAGGCCTATGTCATCTTTTCCATGGCGGGATTTGGCGCGGCATTCAAAGCCGCGCCCAATCCTTTCCGCTGCTAAGGCAATGCATCAGCCGACGCATCAATTGCTCCCAATTCCACCATAGCCTCACTTCCGAATACTAGATGATTCCAAACAACTTTACGGAATTGCCTACCGATGCTAGCGTTTAATTCAGGCGCTTCCACGAGCGACTGAGCGCGCATGCACGATTCCTGACGGAAGGCTCTTCCGGCAATGTTCACTGACGAGAAACCTGGACGGCGATTTGTCGGCTCCCTGTTCCTCGGCGTCGGCGTAGCGCTGGCGAGTTTCGCGTTGGATGCTTTCTTCGATCGCAGGGACGGAACCCTGGCGACGAATGCCCTCAATGATTCAATTATTGGCGCAGCGGCGGCATTTATCGCGCATATTTGGGTGTCGCGCCGGGATGCAAGACACGCGCAACAGCTGGTGACAGAAAGGCTCATGCAGGAGACGATCCACAAGGAACGCAAGCGAATTGCTCTCGAAATTCATGATACGGTCGGGCAGGCACACGCGGGCGCGATCATGTATTTGGAGTTGGCCAGTGAATCTCTCGGAACAAGCCAGGTGGCACGGGATCATGTTCGTCGCGCTTTGCGGTTGGTTTGTGGGAGCATGACCGAGATGCGGTGCGCGCTGTGGGATCTTTATCCGGAAGAACTGCAAAAGCTCGACCTTGCTAGCGCCATCGAGTGCCTGGTTAAAGACTTGACCAGTGGTGACGGGCTCATCGTGCATTTTTCCGCTGACGGATCGGTACGCCGACTTCCCTTGGAAGTGGAGAAAGCCTTGCTCAGAATTTGTCAGGAAGCTCTGTCGAATGCAGTCAAACACGCTCAGGCGCACGAAGTAAGAATTAATCTGCTTTTCAATTCTCGAGAGGCAAGGCTCACCATAAAGGACGATGGACAGGGATTTCTTCCTGAAGAGCAGTCAGAGGGCTTTGGCTTGATTTCGATGCAGGACCGCGCGCGATCCTTGGGAGGCGTTTGGACAATTCGAAGTGAGCTGGGCAGCGGAACTGACGTCCACGTTTCCATTCCCATTCCTCCGATGATGGACTGAAGAGGAAATTATGAGAGAGCCTTCTTGCATTCATGTTGTGATCGCCGACGATCATTCCATCGTTCGCGAGGGTCTATCGGCGGTGATTAACCGCGAACCAGATTTGGAAGTCATTGCTGAGGCGCGCAATTGGCTGGAGGCGGTCGACAAAGTGCTCCAACATCGACCAGACATTGCGGTCCTGGACCTTCACATGCGCGGGATGGAGCCAGCTGATGGAATCGCAGAGATTCGCCGAAAGTACCCGGAGTCGCGGATTATTGCTTATTCGGCATTCAGCACTGACGAAGAGGTTTACCAAGTATTCTGTGCGGGTGCGCGAGGGTACGTGCTCAAAGGGGAGTCTGGCCGGGAAGACCTTATCCAATGCATTCATGCGGTTTCCAGAGGGGAGACCTGGGTCCACCCGCTTGCAGCAGGTGGACTTGCAGCGCGAGCTACTACGCAAAACTTGACGCCACGGGAGATCGATGTCCTTCATCTAATGGTGGTTGGCAAATCCAATAAAGAAATCGGGTCAGCGCTTAGCGTGACAGAGGGAACGATTAAGGTTCACGTCAACCATATCCTCACAAAGCTGGGTGTGGCTGGGCGCGTCGAGGCCACGATGGTGGCGGTTCAACGTGGATTCGTCCGATTGATGGGACGCAGGGATAGCCAGGCGCGCCGAGTGAGACAGGGTAATAGAGCGTGATTGTCCTCTCTATATTTCGTTGAGCATAAATCTACTCGGGGTGGTCGGGGGTCATGATGCAGATGTCGGGCAGGTTGCGGTAGCGCTCGGCGTAGTCCATTCCGTAGCCGATAACAAAAAGGTTGGGGATGGAAAAGCCCACATAGTCCGGCTCGATTTTTTCGATGCGGCGGGAAGGCTTGTCGAGCAGCGTGGCGATGCGCAGCGACTTGGGATGCTGCTGGAGGAAGAGCTTGCGCAGGTAAGAGAGCGTGAGACCCGTGTCGAGGATGTCCTCGACCACCAGCACGTTTCTGCCTTCGATGGGCTCATCGAGATCCTTGATGAGCTTGACCGCACCGGAAGAGCGTTGGCCCTGGCCATAGCTGGACGTGGCTACAAAGTCAAAGGTCGCGTCGGCCTGCACGGCGCGCGCGAGGTCGGCCAGAAACGGCGCTGCGCCCTTGAGAACGCCGATCATTACGAGCTTCTCGCCGTTGAGGTCACGGGTAATCTGGGCGCCCATTTCGGCGACGCGCTCGGCAATTTGCTGGCGAGTGAAAAGAATTTCAAGACCCTGATTGGTGTTTGCAGCCATGCAGACAGTATCGCCTGAAGCAGGCGGCGGTAGGCAAGCGCGCCTGTGTAAATCAGGGCCGGAAGGCTGGATGGCCGGCAGAAGGTGCGGTTTCGAAGCTTCGTCCGTCTATACTTGAGAAGCGATGATTCCTTATTTGCACATTTGGCATTACCCGGTCCCGACCTTTGGACTGATGCTGTGGCTGGCTGCTGTGGCAGCGGCGTTTGTTATGGATCGCGGCTTCAACCGCGCAAAGATTTCGGCTGACGCGGTGGGCATGGTGGCCGTGGCTGTGGTAGCCGGCATTGCAGGCGCCAAACTGTGGCACGTGATCGACACGCCGATGGAGTTTCGCGAAGTGGGCTGGCGCGTGCTGTGGGATTCGGCTGGCTTTGCCTGGTTTGGTGGGCTGGTTTTCGGTATTGGTGCGCTGGTATTTCAGGGGTGGTGGGCCAAGATCGGCGGTCTGCGGACGCTTGATCTGGCCGCGCCGGCTGCGGCCATCGGGCAGGGAATTGGACGCATCGGCTGCTTTCTCTCCGGCGACGGCTGCTATGGTATCGCCATCAGGCCAGTTCATTTTCTTTTCTTTACCTTTAAGCCGTGGGGCATGAGTTTCCCCAACGGCATTGAGCCGACGCTGGTTCCCGTCTATCCCACGCCGCTTTATGAGCTGGCTGCAGGTTTGCTGATTGGCGGCTGGCTGTGGTGGAGGGCAGGCAAGCGGCCGCGCACTGGCGTGATCTTCGGGCAGTACCTGGTGCTGAGCGGAACAGCTCGCTTTCTGGTTGAATTTATTCGCCGTAACCCTAAGGTGCTATGGGGTTTATCAAACGCGCAACTGGCCGCCGCCGGTTCCGTTTTTGTGGGTGCGCTGTTGATTGCGTGGGTTGCCACGCGACAGGTAGCTGGGCCGGAGAAGCTTGCGGGTACAACTGCGAAGGCTGCGGTGAAGGCGGCGTAAGGCGACGCTGCGGACTGACCTATTTCGCTACAGTCGCTTGATGAACGCCTGCGCTTCTTTCAGTTGCGGGAAGAGCTTTTCTTCGGCTTTGAAATCGCGCGAGTGGACGCAGCGGCGCAGGTTGCGCATCCGGACTGGGTGCTTCAGGTGCAGCATCTCGTGATAGAGCAGGTATTCGACGGCGTAGCGCGGACTTGAGGGCCGGTCGAAGACGCGCGAGACCACGATGGTGTTTAGGGCGGCGTCGTAATGACCGAGTGAGCGCTTAGCCATGCCCTCGCTCCAGGTCAACTCAGGCCGCCCGAGCAGACCGCCGAAGAAGCGCAGATTCAACGAATCAAAGACCTCTTCCAGATTGTAGAAACGGCCCTGCGGACCGAAGAAGCGCTTGCTGCCGCGAGCGCCGCGAATCAGTTCGGTCTGGCGGGTGACGGCAGCGCTGGAGGAAAACCGTTTGTAGCGCAGACTGTGGGCGGCGTCGATGGGCTTTTTGTAAAGCTTGGCCAAGAGGATGTGGGCGATGGCGCGGATTACGGACTCCTGCGCGCCCTCCAGCAGATCGGAGAGGCTGACGAGGATCTCGCCGTCGCGGAGGCGAATGCGCGTATTCAGCGAGGTGAACCGCCGAAAACGGACCACAATAGGCGGCATCGGCGCCCTGGGGCGCAACGCCCGGTACTCCTCTTGAAAGATGGGAACAAAATCAGCAGCCACTATCCACAGTTTACAGTGGCCAGTTATCGGTAGTCAGTATCCACTATTTCTTCTCGAGCACGAGCAGGCGTTGGCGTGCCTGCCACTCCTGATCCGGGAACTTTCCGGCAGATGCAGTGAGGAAGTGGTGATAGTAGGATGCTGCATTGGCCTTTTGGTGAAGGGAATCATAAGCCGTGGCCCAGAGAAAGTAAGTAGAGGGGATTTCTGGAAGGAACTTAGCGCGCGCGCTGAGCGCCTGAATTGTGATCGACGGCTGGTTGGTTTTGGAAGCAGCAAAGGCGAGTCCGCTCCATCCGTCAGTATTGGATGGGTCTAACCGCGTGGCCCCGTCGAAGGCCGAGAGTGCTTCGGCGTACTTTAGCTGGCGGATAAGGTTCTGGCCGTGAGCGACCAACAGCACAGGGTCTTTGGGGCTGGCCGCGAGCAGGGTGACGTACAGGTGATCGGAGCCGGCGGCGTCACCAGCTTCGGCAAGCACCTCGGCCAACATACGCGTAATGGCGGCATCTTTGGGGTGGGCGTCGTGCAATTTTTGAAGCAGAGGTAGCGCTTCGGCCTTGTCCTGCGCGGCAAGCACGGTGGCCAGTTGAGCGGTCAGCGCCGGGTCATCAGGGGATTGAGCGAGGGCTGCGCGAAGAAAGATTTCCGCTTCCGGATACTGTTTGCGCGCAATCAAAAGATGGGCGAGTCCTGCGTTGGCCGGGGCAGATTTGGGCTCAGCGACGAGGATGCGTCGATAGGCACTCTCGGCGGCGTCGTATTGGCCGGTCTGTTCGGCCAGGCTGGCGGCAAGCAGCGTGTCGGCTGGAGTTTCAGGGGTAAGCTTCAGAGCTTCTAGCAAGTCCTCAGAGGCCTGCGCAGGATCGATAGCGCGGTCAATCTCCGCCATGGCACGCCACGCGCGAGCTTTGGCGCCAGCTCCGGCGTCACCGGGATCAAGCTGAATGGCCGTGGCCAACTCCGGCCGCGCGTCAGAGAATTTGTTTTGGCGCGCCAGCAACAGACCCAGCTCTGCGTGTGCCTCGAAGGAATGCGGATTGGCTTCGATGGCACGCCGGTAAAGTGAGGCCGCATCGTCGAGGAGATTTTGCGCATCGGCCACGTAACCCGCGTCAAAGAGCGCACGCGCATCCATGGGGTGAGCAGCCAGCCACGGGCCGAGTTTAGCTTCAGCGGCCTTCCAGTCTGACTTAACGATGGCTGCTTCTGCGTCCATCACTTCAGCGGAGACGGGCTGGGGCGCAACGGCAGCGGGTTCAGCAGCAGGCACCTGCTCTTCAGGAATCTGCGAAGAACTCTGGCCGAAGAGGGCGGACGAGGTGAAGAGAATAGCAAGAATGCAAAAACGAAGCACGGAAGACCTCATTCCACAAGTTTAATTGGCAGCTTGCCTTTGGACGCCGCAGGCAGGCGTTGGGTTTTGCCTTCCTGCAGGAAAACACAAATGCGATGGGCTTATTTTCGAGCGGTGGCGGGCGAAATGGAGTCTTTTCGGGAAGATTTTTCGAACAAGGCGAGCACATGGAGAAGCTACTTTAGTTTCATTGACATGCGCGCAGAAAGACGTGAATTGACGAGGCGAATGTGTGCAAAATAAAACAACGCAAAGTAATTGGAGAGCATCAATCTAAATAGCGTTAAGCATACGGTGAACTGGTGCTAGGAAGCGAATCCCAAAGAATGATGATCGGAGGTCGATCTATGAGTCACGCATCGATGCAACACATGCCTCTCTCTTCAGCGTATCTCTGTCAGGACTGCAGCTCGGTGGGGAACTGCTCTAAGCAATGCCCGGCCTGTGCGTCCTCGGTTCTGATGGCCTTGGCGACGGTACTTGACCGCGAAGAAGAGAACAGCAAAGTGCTGGCTTTTGACTACCGCGAGGCGCTGGCTGCGTAAGTCTTTATGGATTTGCTGAGGCTCTGTTCGAATGATTGGCCGGTATTTGCGAATTTAAACGACACGGTCAACGGAAAGTGGCTGAACAGCAGTGGTGCTACGGGATATTTTTTCCCGATCGCTTAAACGAAAGCTGCCCGCGATGACTGTCGGTCCGAACGTGCTGGCTTTTTACGCATGACGCCCGTAGTGTAATTCGCGGCGTCTTAACAGCTGCATCACTTGATGATAAGTTTTTGCGCGAGAGTTCAGAATTGCGATTGTGGCGTATGCGGTTCCATTCTGTTCATTTGCGGACTGCCTCATGCAGTCGGTAGGATTGCTTACGAACAGGAGACTCTCATGGATCGCCGCCAATTTTCAACGCTGTTGCCAATGCTTCTGGCTACCCCGGCTCTTACGGCCGCCGCAGACGCTCAGGTTCCTGGGCAACCAACCGCACCTGCTCTGGCTACACTGCCGAAGCTGACGTCGGGCCAGTACGTATGGGGCGAGGCCTACGGCGCGCAACGGCCGGCGCGCACTTCGCACCGCTTTCTTATTGGCATGCTGCCGGACAATATCCGGCTTGAGGCGCATGTAACTTTTCTCGTTCCGGGGGCGCCAGCCG
>JBAPYY010000054.1:0-4578 GCA_049284975.1 Occallatibacter sp. | reverse complement strand
GAGTAGCGGATCTCCGCTCAGTAGTCGAATTGCACAACCGGTGAACATCCCTTCGTAGTTTTCTCGAAATTTCTCAAGTAGCTTTGCGTTGACAAAAGAGGAGAAGCCGAGCCGCAGAGGAGGCACTTCTTTGCGTTGAACAGCTCGGGCCATTGCCAGTGTTTGGTCCCACTCTCGCAGAGTGTTCTCTGCGTATGCGGCAATGATTCGGCCTGCGGCGGTCAACTGTAGACCATTCTGCAAGCGGTCGAAGATTGGAAGCTCGATGTTATCTTCGAGCTTCCCGATCTGGTGGCTGAGTGACGATTGCGCGACAAAGACCTGTTCGGACGCACGGGTAAAGTTCAAAGTCTCCGCGGATGCTTTGATATATCGAAGGAGACGGAATGTAAGGGAATCTGACAATGGCTTTGTCGCTCCACTTGCTTTCGTCGATTCCACAAGCCCCGCAAACCTAGTGGCTGTGGAAAACCCGTGCTGAATCCTATACTTTGGTAAGAAATCAAAGATGTCAATTAGGCTCCATCAGGTAACCGGATTCCTTGAGGTAACCGCCAGTCTCAACGATGGTGCCATAGATAAAAACTGGGGCGAAATCGATAAAAAATATTGGACTGATACTTGCGGAGCCCTCACGCTCAAAGCTAATCGATCGCATGAGGTGCCCAATGGAAAATCCGTCCGAGATCATTCATCCCTTCGATAGACCTGAACCGGTTGGAAGCCGAGCATCGAACGAAGGCCAACGCTCTCTTCAGCGGCTTCGCAAACCTCCAAGGAGTGTTGCGGAAGCTGAACCGCTTCTCACGGCTGAGGATGTCGCCAGACGCCTCAATGTCAGCACCGATTGGGTTTGGGACCATTCTTCAAGGAAGAAGCCGTTGTTGCCTGTCATTCGCATGGGAGATGGAGCGCTGCGCTACCGGGCCAGCGGCATTGAAGCATTCATCGACGAGCGAGAGCGACTAAGTGCCATGCGTCGGCGCGCATGAGGCGGGCGGACATGAGGTCACTTGCAAGCTCCTTTATCGACTGATGGATGAGCGCGTTTGATGCGTTCTCAATGTGGCTCCGGGACCCTATCTTACGGCCAAAACTCCGGTAAAATATAGGTAGGCCCCATCCTTTCCCGCCACAGAAACTGAGGAACGAATGGGTACATCGCACCAACGGGGGTTTGTCACTCCTCGCGGAAAACAGTGGTATGGGTACTACCGCAAGGTAGTGAATGACCCGACCACGGACGAGCAAAAGACCGTTCGCGTTCCGGTCATTCTCGGGCTGAAATCGAAGATGTCCAAATTCGAGGCTCGCGAAGCGCTGCAACGTGAAATCACAAAACAGATAGGGGAGCCGGGGTCCCCTACCAGAATCATGAACGATGGCTCTGTCACCTTCGCCTGGTTCGTAGAGAATCGCTTTCTTCCGTTGAAAGAAGCTGCCTGGAAAGAAGAGACAGCGAAGACGAAAAAGATTCTCATTCAGCGTGACCTCATCGATCCGCTCGGTGAGATTCCGTTGGTCAACTTCGACAAGTTCAGCTTGCAGCTCCATCTCAACAAGCTGGCTATAACCCGGTCCAAGGATAGAGTGCTGCAAATGCGTGCATACGTTCGGGACATCTTCGCCGAGGCGGTCGATCAGGACTTCCTCGCCAAAGACCCTGCGCGCAAAGTGAAGGTGCCCACGCAACTGCGTGAGACCGACACGACAACGCTCACCTGGGATCAGCTCCGCCTCGCTCTCATGGAACTGGCTCTGCGGGATCGCATCCTGCTGGAGTTGGATATGACGAATGCTCTCCGTCCGAGTGAGCTGCTGGCTTTCCGGTGGAAGTGCTTCGACTACGATGCCTGCACGTTGAAGATCGTGGAGACCGTCTACAAGGGCAAGATTCGTCCTTGGGGAAAGACCAAAAAGAGTCTCGCGGTCATCCACATTCCGCGGAAGCTCGCGGACGATCTGGAGGCATGGCGGTTGGAGTGTGAGGAACGAGCCAGAAAGGGCGCGTCCAAAGATAAGACGAAGTCTCCACTTCTGTCCCCGGATGACTTCATCTTTGCCAACGAAGTTGGAGGGTTCCTCGACACCGACAACTTTCGGAAGCGGGTACTTCACAAACTGGCCCGCGATTTGGAACTGCCGAAGCTGACGTTTCAGGTCATCCGGCGCACGATTGCGACTCTGGCTCAGAAGAAGGGCACTGTCAAAGACGTGCAGGGCGTGATGCGTCACTCACGGACGGCGACGACGACCGATGTCTACATGCAGGAGATTCCCGAGAGCGTGCAGGCGACGGTCAACTCCATCAATCGGGAGTTGAGAAAGTCGTCGGATAAAAATCACCGGAAGACGGTGAAGCCATTACCGGATGCGGTGGCTTTTGGAGGGAAGGTATTCAAGCGCGGCGCTGCGTCCGTAAAGGTGTTTGGAAATTTGACACCAAATGACACCAAACGCTCCGAGGAGGAGGTTGCGTGCTTTCGCTAATCTATTGATTTGTAAGGGGTTTATTGGTGGACCTGGTCGGGATCGAACCGACGACCTCTTCCATGCCATGGAAGCTATCAAACCGCAAAATACAGACGGCACAGTACTTATGAACCGGCACAACCGGCAGAAACGGCCCACTGGGCGCTATCTGCGGGCAAAATGCGGGCAAAACTTAAACCAAGTGGCCAAAGGGCTGATCGTGTGGAATCAGCCCAGCATCTCCTCGGCGTTTCATACCGCGCCAAGTTTCGACCGCCCCAGTGGCGAAAACAGAAGTCAGCGTGGCGCCAGGTACGCTTTGAACTGGCAACGTTGATCACCGCGGGCGCCTTTCACCAGATCGAGAGGCTTTGGAAAGCTGGCTTGGATTTCGACGGAGCCTTGACTTGGGACGAAAACTTCGCAAACCTTGCCCTCGCTCTATTTCGCTTCGGAAGTCGTCATCTTCTCCGGGCGCAAATACTTGTCGAACTCTTCTTCAGTGAGATATCCAAGCTCACGATTTGCTTCACGCAACGAGAGTCCCTTATGGTGCGCTGTCTTGGCAAGATTCGCAGCCTTGTCGTAGCCGATGTGCGGATTGAGCGCAGTCACGAGCATCAGGCAGTTGTCCACGTACTCATTGATGCGCCGGAGATTGGCTTCGATACCTTCCACGCAGAACTCTTGAAACATGTGGCAGGTGTCGGTCAACAGCCGCACCGAATGCATGAAGTTATAGATCATCACCGGCTTGAAGACATTGAGTTCGAAGTTGCCCTGGCTACCTCCGAATGCAATCGCGGCGTTATTCCCGTGCACTTGTACGGCGACCATCGTCATCGCTTCGCTCTGCGTGGGGTTCACCTTGCCCGGCATAATCGAGCTGCCCGGTTCATTCTCCGGTAGAGTCAGTTCGCCCAATCCGCAGCGCGGCCCCGAACTGAGCCAGCGAATATCATTGGCAACCTTCATCAGCGATGCCGAGAGCGTCACGAGCGCACCACTAGCAAACACGAGTTCATCGTGGGCTGACAGCGCCGCAAACTTGTTGGGATGCGAGCGGAACGGCAATCCTGTCAACTCTGAAATCTTCGCCGACGCGCGAGCCGCAAACTCCGGATGTGTGTTCAGACCCGTGCCGACTGCTGTGCCACCGATCGCAAGCTCATAAAGGCCGTCAAGCGTCAATTCCATTCGGGCGTTATCGCGCTCAAGGAGGTTCGCCCAGCCACCAATCTCCTGTCCCAGCGTGAGCGGCGTAGCATCTTGCAGGTGCGTGCGCCCAATCTTGACGACATCTTCAAACTGCTTCGCCTTCGCGGCAATCGCATCGTGGAGACGCTGCACCGCCGGAATCAGGTGCTCCTTCACCGCGGTGGCCGCGGCAATGTACATGGCTGTCGGGAAGGTGTCGTTCGACGACTGAGACATGTTTACGTGATCGTTCGGGTGAATTGGCTTCTTGCTTCCCATTTCGCCGCCCGCGAGTTCGATCGCGCGGTTCGAAATCACCTCATTGACATTCATGTTCGTCTGCGTGCCCGAACCCGTCTGCCATATGCGCAAGGGAAACTCGTCTTTGTGCTTGCCCGCAATCACCTCGTCGGCCGCGCGGACGATCAGCTCCATCTTGTCTTTCGGGAGTTTACCCAAGTCATGATTTACCAGCGCGGCTGCTTTCTTGAGAAGGGCAAAGGCACGAATCAATTCAGGCGGCATGCGGTCTTCGCCAATTGCGAAGTGGTGCAGTGAGCGCTCCGTCTGCGCTCCCCAATAATGGTTGGCTGGGACTTGAATCTGCCCCATGCTATCGGACTCGATACGCACGCCTGGATTGGTCTCTTGGATCGTCTGCACTGTTGGCCTATTCATGTCTATGCACACCCTTGGCGGGATTTTTCACCTGGCTATCCGGCTCCGCGCAAGTATAACGCCAGTCGTCCTTATCAGGTCTGGATTCCATCCCGAAGACTGGGTCAGATCGGAAAGTCCTGTCTCCAGGGGAAAAATGCCGAGGATACCCGCTCGAACTTTTAGGGAATCAAGATCCGTCGACCCTGCATTCCGCTTTAGCTGACTTGACAACGGGGGCCACATGGTTTC